>JBAQHL010000166.1:0-2796 GCA_049288295.1 Desulfobaccales bacterium | reverse complement strand
GGTTCGCTCCTTACGACAAGGAATGGCTGAAAAAACAAGGCGGCTACTTCGGCGGCCAGGAAGTGGAAGTGCCGGCCGGGCGGCTGAACGCCGGCCAGAAGATCTTCCTCTGGCTGTCGTTGGCCTTGAGCGTCATCATGGGAATCACCGGCGTGCTGCTGATCTTCAAGAACAGCCTGCCGCTGACGCTCAATTGTGTTCTGTCCACCATTCACGGTTTCTTCGCCGTCATCTTTGTGGCGGTTATCGTGGCCCACGCCTATCTGGGCACCATTGCCAATCCGGGCACCTGGCGGGCCATGGTGGACGGCAAGGTTGGCCGCAAGTGGGCCAAAAAGCACCATTCCGAATGGTACAAGGAAATCTCCAAGGCGGCATCCCAGGAAAATACGGAGAAAAAGTCCGGGGACGCCTGATAACCTGAACGAGGCGGGGTGGGCCCGGCCCACCCTGCCTACCTTTTGGAGGATAGATTCATTATGGAGAAATTTCTGTTTATCATGTCAAAAGGATTCGAAAAGGCGGGAGGCGCCACCCGGGCCATGCAATTCGCCGCCATTGCTGCGGAAATGGGCAAGCCCGTGGAGATCTTTCTCATCGATGACGCCATCCACTGGGCCCAAATCGGCATGGCTGAAGGCATCCGCTCCTCCACCGGCGAACACATGAGAGATCTGGTGGAAAAGCTCATTATCCACAAAACCCCTATTCATGTGTGCAAGGCCTGCGCCGATAAGCGGCTGGTTTCCGACGACGAGTTGGTGGAAGGAGCTTTTATCTCTGCCGGGTCGGTCCTGGTGAATATGATGGTCAACCCGGAATACAAAGTCTTTACGTTCTAATCTCCCTGAATTCTCCTCAGCGGAACTCCTCTCCCCCGCGGGGGAGAGGAGGCTCCCGCCAAAAACCGTTGACCCCGGCAACGCAGTCTGGTATTTTTAAGCTGGCAAGGTATGCTTGCAAGGGGTTGTTATGTCCAGAATCGCCTCCTATTTTTCCAAGGCCGATCGCAAAAAGCTTTTTTTCGACTACCTGAAGCTCATCGGCATCCTGGAAATAATTGTCTTTATTGTGGTGGCCCTGTGGTCTGCGGATGACAAATATCACCGCGTCTACACGCCTTTTCCCTGGAAAGAGTATCTTTTCGTAGCCTTTGCTTTCCCCATCATGCTCACCTTTCTCCTGGGAGTGATTATCTCCGGGTTCAATTATTTTCTGGGTCAGGATGTCATGGCCCCCCAGGAAGAAGAGGAGACCGGCAGCGAGGCCATATCCATGTTGGGGCAGCTCAAGCGCCTGCCCCTGCTGGCCATTCTCTTTTTGCTTTTGGTCACCATCTTTGCCCTCTATAACATCAACCACATCATGGCCTGGTTGTCCTCCCTGACCTCCAGCACCTTTACTTTCCTGACTTATGTGTTGGCCGGGGCCGGGGTGGTGGTGACCATTTACGTGCTGTTTTTCCTGTTCTTCAAATACCGCCTTAACCAGCGCCAGATGAAGTATCAGTATTACAGTCAGATCTCCGAACGTCACGGCCTCATCATCCTGGATGACCGCACCGTCTTGCACAAAAACGGGCAGCTCCTGGTGCAGGGCAAACGTTGGGGCCGGGTCAGGCAGCCCAAGAATGCCCAGGTTGCCAGGGATGGTCGCCCCGTCAACGTCTCCCCCGAGGAGCCGGAACTGCTGTCCTCCCAGACCCCTGGAAATCCCCAATTGCCGGCGCCCCCCAAGCCCTGATGTTCGGGGCGCCTGTCAAGGCGGCTCTTTTGGCTGCACTTTCTTCGGAAGTGCGGCCTTTTTTGCGCCGGGTGCAGGCCAGGCGTCTTGCCGGGGTTGAAGGGCCCGTCTGGGAATTTTCTGGGAAACGGGGGAAAGGAGTGGCTGTGGTCTCCGGCGTGGGGGAAGCGGCCGCAGGCCGGGCCGCAGGCTGGATTCTCCAGCACTATCAACCTGATATCCTGATTTCCCTGGGCTTTGGGGGGGCTGTGACTCCAGAGTTGCCGGCCGGGGCCCTGGTCCTGGGGGAAAGCTACTGGCGCTTCGAACCCGAGGCGGGGCTGCTCCGCGAACTGGCGGCTCCTCCTTCCCCGGCGCCTCTCCAGGATATGGCGGCGAATTTGCAGGGTCTGGGGCTTTCGGTCTTTTTGGGGAGTGCAGTCACCACCCTGGGGATTATTCACAAGGGTGCACAGGGAGGCCCTTTGGTGCACCTGACCCACCCCGTTTTGGATCTGGAGACCAGCGCTACAGCCGCCGCGGCCCAGGCCAAGAACCTTCCCTTTATATCTCTTCGGGCTGTTACCGACACGGCCGCGGAAGAAATTCCCGATTTTATTTTGCAGGCAGCGAAGGAGGAGCGCCTGCCCACAGCAAGGGCGGTCCTGGCCTGGCTGGCCGCCCACCCTCACCGCCTGACGGAGCTAATGCATCTTTGGCGCCGTAGCCGCCTGGCCGGCCGGAATTTGGCTTTGGCCCTGGAGGCCGTGCTGGGAATGATTTGAGGAGGGACGCTTAGCACTGCAACGTTAAGCAGCCAAAAAAGTCTTTAAATTCATAGTTCCTAAAGGGGGGCAGGGGGGATTTGTAAGTATAACTTGGTGCTTAGCTTTTTAGTTAACGGAAGAGGCTTAGAGGGGGTGCCCCTGGAACAGGAAGACAGATTTTAACCCCATCCCATTGAATACCACCCTGTATTTCTTTATCAACGGGAGAACAGGCATCCTGCCTGTTCCTGCACAGGCTGGAAGCCTGTGCTCCCGCTCCCGGGTGACCGGTAGCACGGGCATCCTG
>JBAQHL010000165.1:0-1648 GCA_049288295.1 Desulfobaccales bacterium | reverse complement strand
GTTGGGAGAGTGGGGAGAGAGCCAGGGTGGGATTGTGGCTTACCGCCTTAGGGCATGGCAAGCCATGCCCCTGCGCTTCCCCTCCCGATCTCTTAGCGCGGTAGGAGGGCTTCCGGCCATATCTCGGGAGCACAGGCGTCCCGCCTGTGGCACAGGCAAGATGCCTGTGCTCCCGGAGAGACGCCTGGTTTTCTCGCAGGGAGCGCCTTACGCGCCAAGAGCCCTCGCCTGCAAAATACCCCATCCCGCCCCCCGTTTCGCCCTTTGAGACTTTCATGTCAGCCGCCGATGAAAAGCTGGGGGTGCAGAAAAGGGCGCGGCCAGGGGCCCCGAGTGGGCAGTTATTGCCGTTCTGGGAAGAAGTTCTTAGCGCATCTGCTAAAATAGTAATAATATTAAAGAGATAAATACGCGCTAACCTGGCACTTTTCTTGCTTTGCCCCATTCCTGATGGAATACGAAGCCAAAAGCAGGGAGCCGGGGGCTGAAACAATCTGGAAGAACAACCTCGCCGCCTTGAAGTCCCGCCTCGAGCCCCAGGATCTCCTGCCGGATATACCGCCGAGTCTCCCCCTCCTGACCGGGGTAAGACTTTTGCCCGGAGAGCACCCCAGTCTCCAGGTCACGAGCGACGAGGGCCGGCAGGTCACCCTGCACAGCCCCCGGCGGGCCTGGGAAGAAGCCGGGGAACTGGCCCGGGCCGCACCCGTTAACACCCGCTATCTCGTGGCCCTGGGGTTGGGCCTGGGCTACCATCTTCTGAGTTTACTGCCCTCCCTGGATGAAGATCTGCACCTGATTGTGGTGGAAAAGGATCCGGAGGTCATGTGGGCGGCCCTGGCGGCGCTGGACCTGAGGCCGCTTTTGTCCCGCCCGCGCACCGTGCTCCTGGTTAGTCCGGAGGCGCAGGAGGTGGTGCGCCGCCTCAGGCAGGGTCTTTTCCGCAAAAACGGGGACCGCCTGTCAATCTGGGGCCATCCCCCCTCTTTGCGGTCCCATAAGGCCTATTACCAGGAAGTGGTTTCCCGGCTGCGCCCCGGCGGCAACGGGGCGCCCGTCCGCCCCGTGGGCCTCAATAAAGACGTCCTGAAAATCCTCCTGATCAACCCGGATTATTTTCTCATTGCCGAGATCATGCGGGCCTTCCGTCAATTGGGCCATGAGGTTCAGCTGGCCCTGTTTGACAAGCGCCGGGATCAGGGGGAAGAGGTCCTTCGGCAACTTATCACCCAGGTCCGGGATTTTTCCCCAGACCTGGTTTTTACGGTCAATCATCTGGGATTTGACCGGGAGGGCGTGCTCCTGCACACCCTGCACCGCCTCCGGGTGCCGTCGGCGTCCTGGTACGTGGACAGCCCCGCCATCATCCTGAGCCTGTATGACGGGCCTCAAAGTGACCTGGCCTTCATTTTTGTCTGGGACCCCACCTATATCCCGGAGGTCCGCTCCCTGGGGTTTGACCGGGTTTTCCCCCTGCCACTGGCCACGGACCCGGAGATATTTTCACCCGAGAGGGCCAGAGGCGGCCAAGCCCAGGAAGTGGCCTTTGTGGGCAATTCCATGGTGGGCTCGGTCCAGGCGAAAATGATTCGGCTTCCCCATACCAGGGATTTTAAGGACTTGTTTGCTGAATTGTGCCAGACCCTTC
>JBAQHL010000164.1:0-2233 GCA_049288295.1 Desulfobaccales bacterium | reverse complement strand
AAGGGCCTGGCGGAAGAGGATCAGCCCCCCGGCGATCATGATGGCGGGCACGGAAACCCGCCAGTTTTTCAGGATCACGGCCCCCAGCAGGGCCACGGCCAGGACAATGACGGTGGCGATGAGGGTGGCCCGCCAGGCCAGGGCCCGGCGCAGGGCGGCATCGGCCCCCACGGTGGCCTTGGCAAACGGGCCGATGGCCTTCAACGGCCCCAAGGTCAAAAAGAAAATAATAAAAGCGTCCGAAATGGAAACCTGGGTGAGGATGGACATGCCGGCTCCTGAGCGGGCGCGCCCGCGCCCTGGCAACATGGAATGGACAAGGTCCCCGTAAGTCCCCGGGGTAATGGGGACTTACGGGGTAATGCCCTTGTCCCTCGCATCTACTCTTTAGTGCTGCCCTGATCCGGCGGCGTTCTCCAAACCTTCCAGCACCCGGTCCAGGTTGAAGGAGGCCGGCTTCTGGCGCGGCGGGAACTTCTTGAAGGACTCGATCTGATCCGCCACCAGACCCTGCATGGCATAGATAATGTAAGTGTGGGAGATGAGCCAGTCCCAGTAGGTGTTGGAGTTCTCGTCGGCCCGCTCAAAGGGATCGCGGCGCAAGTGGAATATTTTTGGCGCCCGCAGGGGCACGAAGGGCTCGAACCAACACAAGAGCTGCTTGGCGCGCTGCTCCATGAGCACCACCTTCCAGTCGCCCATGCGGATGGCCATGATATCGCCGTCGTCGCTGAAGTAGAAAAAGAACTCCCGGGGGCTTTCCTTGGCCTTGCCGGTGAGATAGGGCAGCATGTCATGACCGTCGATATGGACCTTGAAGGTCTTGTTGCCGATCTTGTGGCCCTTGAGGAGCTTCGCCTTGATGTCCGGCTCGCCCGCGGCGGCCAGAAGGGTGGGCAGCCAATCCTGATGGGAGACGACGCCGTTGAGGACGGTGCCCGCCTTGAACTTGGCCGGCCAGCGCACGAAAGCCGGCACCCGCCAGCCGCCTTCCCAGTTGGTGTTCTTCTCGCTCCGGAAAGGCGTGATCCCGGCATCCGGCCAGGTATTGAAATGGGGGCCGTTGTCCGTGGAGTACATGACGATGGTGTTGTCGGCGATGCCCAGGGCATCGAGCTTATCCAGCATCTGGCCGATTTTTTCGTCATGGGCCACCATGACGTCGTTGTAGGAACCCTGCCCGCTTTTGCCCAGATGTTTCTTGGCGCAGTGGGTCCTAAAATGCATGCCCGTGGTGTTGTACCAGACAAAGAAGGGTTTTTGGGCTTTATGGGCCTCGTCGATGAAGCGGAGGGCGTGGGTGGTCGCCTCATCGTCAATGGTCTCCATGCGCTTTATGTTCAGGGGCCCCGTGTCCTCGATGCGGCCATCCGCATAGCTGTGGATCACGCCCCGGGGACCGAACCGTTCTTTAAATTTGGGGTCTTTCGGGTAGTCCGGGTCTTCGGGCTCCTCTTCGGCGTTTAGGTGGTAGAGGTTGCCGAAGAACTCGTCAAAGCCGTGGTTGGTGGGGAGAAATTCATCTTTGTCGCCCAGGTGGTTCTTGCCGAACTGGCCGGTGGCATAGCCCAGGGGCTTGAGCAGTTCGGCGATGGTGGGGTCTTCGGGGCGAATGCCCAGATCCGAGCCGGGCATGCCTACCTTGGTCAGGCCGGTGCGGATGGGATTCTGACCGGTGATGAAGGCCGCCCGTCCCGCGGTGCAGCTCTGCTGACCGTAATAATCCGTGAAGGCCACACCTTCGTTGGCGATGCGGTCGATGTTCGGGGTCCGGTAGCCCATCTGGCCCCGGCTGTTGTAACTGATGTTCCACCAGCCGATGTCATCGCCCCAGAGAATCAGGATGTTGGGTTTTTTGTCTGCCATAATTTCTCTCTCCTTAAAATTTAGGGTGAATGGATGAATGGGTAAAGTTGACGATTTTAGGTCTGCCTCACTGTGACCGGTTTTCGCCTCCTTTTTCAAGGGTTGTGCCCTGACGCTCCGGCCTGTGGCGCTCTTGTCGGAGAGTCGCCGTTTTCGCACCGCCGTGACACTTTTTATATTTGAGACCGCTGCCGCAGGGGCAGGGATCGTTGCGGCCAATCTTGCCCTGGACCAAGGCCTGTCGGCCTTCCTCGGCGGCCAATACCTCCATCACCCGGGAGGCCGGCTGTTCCTGGCGCATAAGTTGACTCATGAGCTTCAGGGGCCGGTCGAGGTGGCGGAAAAAGGCCTTATAGCCGGCACAGAG
>JBAQHL010000163.1:0-2228 GCA_049288295.1 Desulfobaccales bacterium | reverse complement strand
CAACCAGCCCTGCAGGACAGGAAGCACGAGTCCCGGTACCCCCAGCAAAATTAATATGACACCTAACGAAAGACGAACAATGCGCCGCATCTGAATATTTTCCTTGTAGAAAGAACCTGGAACTTCACCCGGGTCGGCCTGAAGCGTCGAGGCTTCAGACAAGCCCGCTTGCATGGGACGGCCTCGTCTTTGAGGGTCATGCCGGCTGCTGCCCCGGCCGCCTGGCTGCCCTGGGCTCCCCAGCACGTCCTTTTCTCCTGGTTCGGAAGCCAGGGCAACATCCCACGGGCTATCGGCCCCAAAGTTGGTCCCTGGCAGCCGGACCGGCAAAGACAGACCGGGGTGATGAGGGGGGGCCGCTTCCGTCGAAAAGCTGATTCAGGGTACGTTTTTCAGGATAAATTTGGTTTCAAAGGAGCTGAACAGGTCCAGGTAGTTTTCCAGATAGCGGGTCAACAAGAATTTTTCCTGAACAAATTTTCTGGCCGCACTCCCCATTTTTTCCCGGAAGTCCCCGTCTTTGAGGGTTTCCACAATTCTGGCCGCAGCCTCTTGGACAGAGGAGACCAGGAAGCCGTTGACCCCGTCTTCGATCTGGTAGCGAATCCCCCCGGTATCCCCGCCGATGACCACGGCGCCCTTCCACATGGCCTCGGCCACCGTCAGGCCGAACCCTTCCCGGATAGATTTCTGCAGAACTACTGCGGCCCGGCGCTGTAAAGAGTTGACCAGGGCCGTGTCCTGAACCGAGAGGATAATGAGGCGCTCTTCCTGTTCATCCAACAGTTTTTGGTAGATTTCGGGCCCCTCCGGGTCGTCGGTGGCGACATTGCCCAGCAGCACCAGGGTGCAGTCCACTTCTTTCCGGGCCAGCTTGAAGGCCTGGATGACCCCTTCCGGGTCTTTCCAGTGGTCGAACCGGGAAACCTGGACCACTAATGGCAAGTCCGTGGGAATTTCATAGTGCTTTAGGCGTTCATCGATCTCGGTTTCGCTCAGCTCACGGTTCTTGTGGGTAAACGGGTCGATGGCCGGCAGGAAGAAGACCTGGGGCGTCTGCAAGCTTTGCCGATATTCTTTCAGGGTCAGCACCACCGCATCATATTTCTCGATGGTCGGCCTGAGATATTTCCACAAGTTCGGGTCAGGATCGGTTAAGTCCACGTGACAGCGCCAGATCCAGGGCCCTCGCTTCTTGTAATGGTGAATCATCGGCAAGGGCTGGGGGTCATGAATGATAACAAAATTGTGGTTGTCCAGATGGTTGCGCACCGCATTTTCATAGACCACATCTTCGTAAATCTTGCACTTCCGGTCGGATAGATTGATTTCGGCTCCCTGCAGGGCATTGTGCATCTTTTTGGTGATGCTGAAAAAGTCCGGGGCGCCTTGAATCACCCGCCAGCCGGTTTTGATACCCACACTGTTCATAAGCAGGCTCATTGAGGAGAGGAGCTCCGCCACACCGCCACCGTAATAAGTGGAATTCACATTGGCCACATGCAGGTGCTGCAGGGATCTGGCCTTCCGGTGAAGGCGCTCCACCGTCTCGGCCCCGATGAAGGGCTCGTAATCCTCCACTCGCTTCATCATGGGAAGGTCCATTTTTCCTCCTTGAAATTCAGCCCCCTGGGTTGTTCTCCAAAATTCCAGGTATTATTAAAAAAAGTAAGGTGAAAAATAACCGGTGTCATCCCCGTGGGAAGGAGAAATCAGGCTATGGAAAAATTAATCAGGCAATGGGCTACCGATCCTTGGGTGATCAAATTTGTTGTTGCCTTTCTGGGCCTGGTGGCCATCAGGCTTGTGGTGGGAGCCCTGAGGCGCTCCATTCCCGGATACGCCAAAGATTCCCAGGCCCGCTATCGAGTCCGCAAGCTGATAACCCTGGCCGGGTACCTGCTGGTGCTCCTCTTTCTCGCCATCGTCTTCAAAGACAAGCTCGGCGGCCTGACCGTAGTCCTGGGCTTGGCCGGCGCCGGGGTGGCCTTCGCCCTTCAGGAGGTCATTGTCAGCCTGGCGGGCGGCATTGCCATCGCCACGGGAAATTTCTACACCACCGGACACCGGGTGAAAATCGGCGCCATCACTGGAGACGTCATTGACATCGGCGTGCTGGGCACCACCCTGATGGAGTGCGGCGATTGGGTCAAGGCCGACCTGCCCACCGGCCGCCTGGTCCGGGTCGCCAACAGCCTGGTCTTTCGGGAACCAATCTACAATTATTC
>JBAQHL010000162.1:0-7445 GCA_049288295.1 Desulfobaccales bacterium | reverse complement strand
TGTGCTTTCAGGGGCCCATGGAGGAACTCACCGAAACCGTGAACCTTCAGCCCGCGGTCACGGTGGTCAATCTTTGCCTGCAGCAGGCCCTGGCCAAAGCCGGGGTGGTGCCGGTTGCGGTCTGCGGCCACAGCCTTGGGGAATTTAGCGCCCTGTGCGCCGCCGGGGTCTTGAACCCCGGAGACACCCTGAAGGCGGTCCGGGAGCGGGGCCGCCTCATGCAGCGGGAGGCGGAGCGCCACCCCGGGGCCATGTCCGCTGTCATCGGCTTGCCCCCGGACAAACTGGCGGAAATTCTCACACTTCTCATGGCCGAGGGTCCCCTGGCCTTGGCCAACTTCAACACCCCGGAGCAGACGGTCATTTCCGGGGGGAAAGAAATGGTGGCCCGGGCCGCGGACGCGGCCAAGGCCGCCGGCGCCCGGGTGGTGCCCCTCAAGGTATCGGGCGCCTGGCACTCCCCCCTCATGGCTGGTGCTTCGGCGGACTTTACCGCCTTTCTGGCCACCCTGACTTTTCAGGCCCCACGCCTGCCGGTTTATCTCAATGCCACAGCTATGCCCGCGGCCGACCCCGGGGGTCTGCGCCAGGCCATGTCCCGGCAGCTCACCTCCCCGGTGTGCTGGGCCGAACTCATCCTGAACCTGAAAAGCACCGGCGTGGATACCTGGGTTGAGGTGGGTCCCAAAAACGTCCTCAAGGGTCTGGTGCGCAAAATCCTGCCCCAGGAGCCGGAGGACCGCTTCTTCAATGTGGAGAACCGGGTCAGCCTGGAAAGTTTCCTGGCCGGACGGACCTGAGGTTTTTCCTTCCTTAAAAATTTTGAAAAATTTTGGGAGCAGGCGTCCCGTTCGCCGTTTTGTTGGGCAGGACGCATCCTGCACCTTCTTGGCGCTCCTTGAACGTGATACCATTTTCTCTTTGAAATGAAACATTCGTAGGGGCCGACCCGATGTGTCGGCCTATTTTTACGGGCGGACACACGGGTCCGCCCCTACAGATTTGATGCAGCTCATTATGAAACTGATATGGGAAACCTGGGAAAATCTCTAAAACTGTCATTCTGAGGGAGCGAAGCGACTGAAGAATCTCATGATTATTTTTAAATACGGGATCCTTCGCTATGCTCAGGATGACAAAGTTAAGTAAATCAGGGCGGGCACTGCCCGCCAATGGGGCGGCCCCCCACCCTGCATAACCCAGCTTTGAACCCTCCGGTTGTCAACCTTCCCTAATCTTCCAGAAGGCCTCAAAAACGGTGGGTGCATTCTGGCCCCACAGCTTTCGGGGCCACCTCCCTTCCGGCCAGCCAAACCAGCATTTACCGGATTGGCACACTCCCTGCTTAGGCTAACAGAAGAAGCAAACTGACAACCTGACTCCGAATAGGGCGGGGTTGGGACTCCCCCCAGGAGGCCGGAAACTTTTCAAGCGAAAACCATGTTGGCTATACCAGTGTTGCGCAGCCGAGTGGCCCCGGTCTTTGACTGGTGCTCCCGTATCCGGATTTTTCCCTTGAAGGCCTCACCCGAAGAGGCGGGCCAGGAGCTTTACCTGCCCAACCTGGAGGCCGACCAACGGCTGCGGGTCCTGGGGGATAACGGGGTGACTACCCTCATCTGCGGCGCCTTGAGCGCAGAGTTGCGCCTGTGCGCCCGGCAACTCAACATGCACATCATCTGCGGCGTGGCCGGGGAAATTGCCGATGTCCTGGAATCCTACTGGCAGAACCGCCTTGACCAGCCTCGCTTCTGGCTGCCGGGTTGCCGGGGAGCCAGGCGCTACCGGGACGGCCTGCGTCAGGGGGGCCCCTGTCGAAGACAGGCAGGGCAGGGGGCTTCCTCCCGGCAAACCCCCGCCACTGAGGGTTTGGAACATGTCTGCCGGTGTCCGGCCTGCGGCGCCACAGCAGAGCATACCAGGGGCATTCCCTGCGCGGCCCTGACCTGCCCCCGCTGCGGACAGGCCATGGTCAGGGGCTAAGAGAGGTTTTTGCGCATGATCATCACTGTGGCCAGCGGCAAAGGCGGAACCGGCAAGACCACCATCTCCACCAACCTGGCGGTGGCCCTGGACCGGCCCCTTGATTTTCTCGATTGTGACGTGGAGGAGCCCAACGCCCACCTCTTCCTCAAGCCCACCATCACGGCATCCGCGGAATTCCAGGTGGAAGTGCCTGACATCGATATGTCCAGGTGCACCTTTTGCGGCAAGTGCCAGGAAATTTGCCAGTTTAACGCCCTGGCCATTTTGCCGGAAACCGCCTTGACCTTCCCGGACCTGTGTCACAGTTGCGGCGGCTGTTTTCTGGTGTGCCCCGAGGATGCGGTTTTGCCCCGCAGACGTACGGTGGGGCAGTTTGAAGCGGGGCATCGGGGCCCACTGGTTTTCGCCCACGGACGGCTGCGGGTGGGGGAAGCCATGGCGCCCCCCCTTATCCGCCGGATCAAACAGGAAGCCAACAAACATGATCTGACCATCATCGACGCCCCTCCCGGCACTTCCTGCCCGGTGGTGGCCTCCCTGTGGGGCAGTGATTTTGTCATCCTGGTCACGGAGCCCACCCCCTTCGGCCTAAATGACCTGGAGTTGGCCGTGGGAGTCACCCGCCACCTGGGCATCCCCTGCGGCCTGGTCATCAACCGCTCCGACCTGGGGGACCGGCGGGTCCATGAGTATGCCGGGCGGGAGAACCTGCCCATTTTGCTGGAAATTCCCTTTGACCGGCAAGTGGCTGAAACCTACGCCCAGGGGGGCTTGTTGGTGGACATACTCCCAACCTGGAAACGCTTGATGGAGACCCTGTTCATCAACGTCAACCAAGCATTATCATGCTGACGGGGCTCATCATCCGAATAACCTGCGGGTGCTCGGGATGGCGGGCCGAACCGGGAGGCAGGCCATGAACGAAACAGAAAAAATTGCGCTGATTAAAAACAAGGTGGGCCAGGGCATGAAGGACCTCAGCCAGGAAGAAGTGACCTGGCTGATCACGCGCCTGGAGGAATTACTGAAACAAAACGACTTTTTGAAAACAGAACTCTCCTACGTGGAACATCAAGGAGAAGTGGGGTACTGACCAGAAAAACTCAGGCAGTCAATAACCCGGCCATCTGGTAAAAAATAATATGGACACTATTGCTTTCCGACCCATCGGCCTTATCGTGACGCCCTTTCAGGAGCCCCAGGGGACTCCTATCCAGCCCGGGGCAGCCGCAGGAGTGGCGGGGCATATTCAGATTTTCCCGGAATATCAGCAGGGTCTCCAGGATCTGGAAGGCTTCTCCCATATCTGGCTGCTTTACCACTTTCATCTCGGCAAAAGCTTTACCCCTCTGGTCAAGCCCTTCCTTGACGATGAGGTGCGGGGAGTTTTCGCCACCAGGGCCCCGAGCCGGCCCAACCCCATTGGCCTTTCCCTGGTGCGCCTGGTGGGCATTGCCGGGGACACCCTGCATATCGAAGACGTGGATATCTTAAACGGCACCCCCCTTTTGGATATCAAGCCTTTTGTGCCGGAATTTGATTACCGCGCTGAGGCTCAAATCGGTTGGCTGGCCAAGAACCTGGAAAAACTTAACATGGCCCGCGATGACGGCAGATTTTCATCCAAGAGCCCTGATGGGGGTTCTTAGAATTCTGCCCGGGACCGTTATTTCATAAAGGACGTTTTGATGAAAGAAATCGTCGTTCTCAGCGGCAAGGGTGGTACGGGCAAAACCAGCCTGGTGGGGGCACTGGCCGCGCTGGCGCCCGACAAGGTCCTCTGTGATGCGGATGTGGACGCTGCGGACTTGCATCTCCTGCTGCAACCCGAAATTCGGGAAAGACATGATTTTTCCGCGGGCCACCAGGCCGTTATTGACAAAGGGCGCTGCAGCCAATGCCGGGAATGCCTTGATTGGTGCCGGTTCGGCGCCATTAGCGATTCCCTGGTCATAAATCCCCTGCTCTGCGAGGGCTGCGGGGTCTGCTGGTATTTGTGTCCGGCCCAGGCCATTGATTTTCCCGACAATTTGTGTGGCGAATGGTATATATCGGACACCCGCTTTGGCCCCCTGGTCCACGCCCGCCTGGGGATCGCCGAGGAAAACTCCGGCAAACTGGTGGCCCTCGTCCGCCAGAAAGCTAGGGCATTGGCCGAGGAACAGGGCCGCCAGTGGATCATCACCGACGGCCCCCCCGGCATCGGCTGTCCGGTAATCGCTTCTTTGGGCAATGCCACCGCGGTCCTCTTGGTCACCGAGCCCAGTGTTTCCGGGCGTCACGACCTGGAGCGGGTGGCGGCCCTGGCCTCCCATTTCGCCTTGCCGGTGTGGGTTCTGGTCAACAAAGCCGATCTCCATTGGCAAACCGCCCAGGATATCTCGCGATTTTGCCATGATCAGGGGTATGGCTTCCTGGGCTACCTGCCCTTTGACCCGGATTTCACCCGGGCCCAGGTTGAAGGCAAGACCATTATGGAATACAATAATAAAAAATTACAGGCACTTCTCCGCGAGGTCTGGGAACAATTACAAAGTCAAATCGCAGGACGCCAGCCGATGAAGCCGTAACCGGCACTTACCCGGGGCCAGGGTGGAGCCCTGCCGTCCCGCCCTCACACCTTTCCTCCGAAACTGAAATTATCCTGAACAGCATCGCGGACGGGGTCTTCACCGTAGACCTGGACTGGCGGGTGACCTTCTTCAATCAGGCGGCCGAGGAAATCACCGGCGTGCCTGCGGCCGAAGCCCTGGGCCGGCCTTGCTGCGAAGTGTTTCGGGCCAATGTCTGCGAATCGGCCTGTGTGTTGAGGCACACCCTGGAAACCGGCAAACCGGTGGTGAGCCGGGCCATCGCCATTTTGCGGGCCGACGGCAAGGAAATTCCCATCAGCGTCAGCACTGCTCTGCTCAAGGACGAGGCCGGCACCATCATCGGGGGGGTGGAAACCTTCCGGGATCAAAGCCTGGTGGCGGAACTGCGGCGGGAACTGCACCGCCAGTACCGTTTGGGGGACATCATCTCCAAGTCCCCGGCCATGCAGAAAATGTTCGCCCTGCTCCCTGATCTGGCCCGGTCGGAAAGTACCATCCTGATCGAAGGGGAAAGCGGCACCGGCAAGGAACTCATCGCCCGGGCCCTCCACACCCTGAGCCGCCGGGCCAAAGGCCCCTTCGTGGCGGTGAATTGCGGGGCCCTGCCGGACACCCTGCTGGAGTCGGAGCTTTTCGGTCACACCGCCGGCGCCTTTACCGATGCCAGGCGAGATAGAATGGGCCGCTTCGCCATGGCGGAGGGCGGCACCCTTTTCCTGGATGAAATCGGCGAGGTGTCGCCCACCCTGCAGGTGCGGCTGCTCAGGGTCCTGGAAGAGCGCAGCTACATGCCCCTGGGCTCCTCCAAGAGCGTCAAGGCCAACGTGCGCATCGTGGCCGCCACCAACCGGGATCTGGCCAGGTTGGTGGAGGAAGGGGGCTTTCGCCTGGACCTCTATTATCGCATCAACGTGGTGAAGCTCAACCTGCCCCGCCTGGCCGACCGCAAAGAAGACATCCCCCTCCTGGTGGAACACTTCATCGACCGCTTCAACCGCTTGAAGGACAAAAAAATCCTGGGCTTGAGCCACGCCGCCCTGGCCGCCTTCATGCGCCATGACTGGCCCGGCAACATTCGGGAGCTGGAAAACGCCATCGAACACGCCTTTATCCTCTGCCCCGCGGGTCTTATCCAGCCCCAGCACCTGCCCGAACACCTGCGCCCGGACCAGCAACCGGGACCGCCCCTCACCGGGCTGACCCTGGAGGAGATGGAAAAGCGGGCCGTGTGGGAAGCCCTGGAGCGCAACGGTTGGCGCACCATGGCCACGGCCAGGGAACTGGGCATCGATAAGAACACCCTGCGCCGGAAAATCAAGCGTTTCGGGCTGCGTCAATCTTCGGCGCCCCAGGTTTAATAATCGAAAGGCTGGGCCCCTATAATTCTCCAGGCGGCAAAGAACCTGGTTGCACAGGCTTTCCAGCCTGTGCAAAAAAAACTTTGTCTTTTCGGCAAATGGAGATAGCTCATTGATTAAGGAGGAATTATAGGTCCCGGTGGGTGTAGCGTCAATTCTGCAAACAAGTATCGCGTCCCAGGAATACATTAAAAAAATTGGCGCCGTCTTCACCCATAGAAGAAACAAGCAGACTCTGGTAGGGCGGCCGTCCCTGGCCGCTTAGAGTGGCGGGCACGGAGGCCCACCCTACCTTAGAATAAAACTCGCTCCTACCAAAAAAGAAATCTCACCGCTGAGAAAAAAAAGTATTACCCAAGCCTCCCATAGATGCATTTTGCACCCAGATGTCTTTATATCAGGTGCATAACGCTCCTAAAGAATCGCCTCCTTTTTAAGTTCCTCCGGTAAACAGCCCCTTTCCTCCCTTTTCCCGGCTGGCACGTTCCTTGATTATAAGTTTCATAAACAAGATATTTTTTCTTACAAAGGAGTGTTTGGCATGAGTAGCTGCGGTCACCAATGCGGGCATGACGGCTCGCATACACACCCGGAAACCGACGGGAAAGATATGCGTCTGGTAGAACAATTACGGCAAATCAAACATAAGCTCATGGTCATGAGCGGCAAGGGCGGCGTGGGCAAAACCAGCATGGCCGTCTACCTGGCACTGGGGCTGGCCCGGCGGGGCCATCGGGTGGGGCTCCTGGATGTCGACCTGCATGGCCCGGATGTGCCGAGGATGCTCGGCATCAGCGGCAAGCTCGAGCTTAACGAAGAACACCTGTTGATTCCTTACGCCTTTGATGACCATCTCCAGGTGGTGTCCATGGAATGCCTCATGGCCGACCGGGACGAGGCCATCATCTGGAGGGGCCCTCTCAAGCACAGCTTCATTCAGCAGGCCATCACCGAGGTCAAATGGGGCAAGCTGGATTATCTGGTCATCGACTGCCCCCCCGGCACCGGGGATGAGCCCCTGAGCGTGGCCCAGACAATAAAGGGCGCGCAAGCCGTGGTTATCACCACTCCTCAAGAGGTTTCCCTGGCCGATGTGCGCAAAGCCATCAATTTTTGCCGGAAAGTGGGGATGCCCATCCTGGGGTTGGTGGAGAATATGAGCGGGCTCATCTGCCCCCGCTGCGGCGAGGAGATTCCCTTGTACAGCAAAGGCGGCGGCCTGAAGACCTCCCAGGCCATGCACGTGCCCTTCCTGGCCAGCCTCCCCTTTGACCTCAAGGTGGTCCAGGGGAGCGACACCGGCAAACCGGTGCTGGACTCCTCCGACGACAGCCCCTTTCTCAAGGCCCTGGATGCCCTGTTAAATGAAGTGGAGGAGCGTTGCCGGCACCAGGAACAACGGGAACAGGAAAAAAGGCAGGCAGGGGAAGCTACGTCCCTGTTAGCCCAACCGGCGGAACAAACGTTTAAAGCCGCAGTGCCCCTGGCCGGGGGAGTGCTGTGCAAC
>JBAQHL010000161.1:0-4233 GCA_049288295.1 Desulfobaccales bacterium | reverse complement strand
ATCCGGGTTATGTGCTCGGGTACGGTTTCACCCCACCACGTGCTGCGGGCTTTTCAAAAGGGGGCTGACGGCGTCCTCATCGGTGGCTGCCATATCGGCGACTGCCATTACCTTCGGGGCAATTACATGACCGTCAAGCGCATCAACTTTCTGCAGGAGCTTTTGAAGTTCACCGGTTTTGAAGCAGAGCGGCTCCACCTGGAATGGATATCTGCCGCGGAGGGGCCAAAACTGGCGCAGACCGTGCGGGATTTCACCGAAAAAATCAAAAAGTTGGGGCCTTCTCCCCTCAAGCAACCCAAACAAGCCGCTTGAGGCGGATTTATTAATGTTCGAGGTATAACCTGATGGATAATATCCGCAATAAAGTCCAAAAGTTATTGGAAGAAGGAAAGGTGGCGGGCTACCTGGGGTACAAAATGGTGGAGGAACACCCTTTACCTTTTCTATTCACTAAG
The DNA here is from genome assembly GCA_049288295.1 of Desulfobaccales bacterium. Lineage (GTDB taxonomy): Bacteria > Desulfobacterota > Desulfobaccia > Desulfobaccales > 0-14-0-80-60-11 > JBGSLA01. Next base: position 3,775 of record JBAQHL010000161.1, on the reverse strand, counting down.
GAAAACCTCAATGAGTTGGACCAGGCCATAGTAGCTCCGGGAAACGCCCGTTACCCTCTGGATAAGTTACTGCAGGTTCTGGCGGTCAGTTACCCCGAGTCTACTTTTGCCATCCAGGCAAGAGGTTGCGATGAGCGGGGCCTGAATGAGCTCTATAAATGGGGTCAGTTGGATCCGGAAAAAGTGGTGCTTGTAGGCATTGCCTGTCCCCAGGAACAAGCCGATTACTGTGAATGCTTAGGCCCCTGGGCCTCAGTGATCGACTACGGTGAAAAATGTCAACCGGTGCTCAAAAGCCAGCGGGTGAACCGGGTGGAAGAACTTGCCATGCAGGATTCCTTTCAGGAATGGTTGGACCATTTTGCCCGCTGCGTGAAATGCTATGGCTGCCGGGACGTTTGCCCCATGTGTTTCTGCAAGGAATGCAGTTTGGAGCATCCTGACCTCATGAGCGTCGGAAAAGTTCCCCCGGACACGATTTTCCAATTGGTGCGGGCCATTCACATGGCTGGGCGCTGCATCGACTGTGGCCTCTGCGAGGAGGCCTGTCCAGCCGACATCCCGCTCCGGGTCCTTTATAAGAAGGGCAACGCTTTGGTCAAAGAGTTTTTTGACTATGATACCGGCTCAATGACCACCGGTTTATCCCCTTGGAAATTTTTGGGAGAGGAATCGACCCTCGAGCCCAAGCCCATGTAAACTCCTGTCTGTCCCTCTCCTCCGGGCGGTCCTTCGGGACCGCCTTTTTTATCCTGCCCTTCAGCCCGGGTTTGCTTCAACAGCCATTACTGAAAGCAAAAAATTAGTCCATCTGACCTTCCTTTAATTTCCTCCTCCCTTAAGAGAGATGATTAGGGTGAAGGTGAAGAAGGAATCTATTTCACACTCCCGGGTAATAATTCGGGTGGTCAAAAGCCTTCTTACAGGTGGGAAGACGCTGGGAGGCTTTTGCCACCGTTTCTTTGCAAGTCACCGTTACCCAACCTTGCTTAGGTAAATCTATCCAGGCAAAACCCGGTGCTTATGGCTATAGGATGCGTCCTCCATGATGAATTGTCTTCCCTGGCGGGTTTTTAAATTAATAATCACCGGGCCCATCAGGTTGGCGGTCATTTCATGAGGCTTTCCTAAGGGGATGGTCAAAATCACCAAGACCTTTAGGTCCTCGGCATGCTCTATTTCCAGGTCCCGCCTAGCCTGGGCCAGGGAGCTGGGTTGGTAATCAGACAAGAGATACTTGGGATCAATTACCACAAAGGCCAGATCTGCTTTGTCCAGGCATTGCAGCCACAGAAAAGGGGTTTCCTGATGATGCTCGATCAGAACGTAGCGGTGATACTTGATAAAGCCCAAAAGGCCCGGTTCCAGGTAGATGATCTGATCCGACCGAACCTCTATGGAGCCAAAATTACGGGTCTTTGCAGGGAAGACTGCAGGATCTGCTGGGGTAGTTTGCGGATTGGCAGCCATTTTTCTCATTCCTGTCTCCAGAGTTGGGCGACTTCCGTGACATCTGCGTCCCGGGCACCTGCCGCCTGGAGGTTCTCTTCTTGGATGCGCCGATAAATTTCTTCCCGAAGAACAACCACCGCAGAAGGGGCCTCTATGCCTAAACGGATTTGCTTGCCCCTAATCTCAAGGACCGTGATGCGAATGTCGTCTCCGATGAATAAACCTTCGCCGGATTTTCTTGTAAGAATCAGCAAGGGTTACCTTCCTGGTCACCGATATTTTGTTTTATGAGACTGTGATAATTTAAGTTAAAAAATCATAAATCAAAATTTCCATGCAAGGGTTTATAGTCTCCTAATCCTGCCCAGCCTGAAATGTTATAAGTAATCCATCAGACTCATACCCATGACTTTAGAGGAAGACAACAGGGCAGCCTGATAGGCGGTTTCTTTGGTCTTTAAAAGGTTTACTGCTTCTACTAAATCAGTGTCCCCTAAGTCGCTTATTTCCCGAGTAAGTTCTTCTTTCAGGGAGCCATAAATACTCTCTTTCATGCCGACCCGATCCAAGGAGGCGCCTAGCCCCGCCAGGATTGAAGTTATGTGCGTTTCGAAGGTGCGCAATCTTTCCAGGGAAGCTCCCACTTCTGCCGAATCGTTAGCTTCCAGGGCGCTTTTCATCTGCGCCAGAATTTTGAAAAGATCAGTATTATCCTGATCTCCTCCCACCGCGTAACTTCCCACTTCATTAATGATGAGGCGACTCTGGGCCCCAAGGGCAATTTCAATATCATGAGTATCCCCATGATATTCAATCGGCTGGTAAACTGGAATACTAAAGCTATCTCCTGCCATCCAGGTTCCTCCCAGGGTTACCTCCACCCCATCGCCCAGAGCCACCGCTCCGGCAGGGATAACGGCCGGGTTGGTCCAACTTTGGCCGCCATTTGTGGAAACGCGATATGTGCCCACACCGGTTCCACCTCCTGAAATTATTTCCACCAGGTAAGTGCGGCTGGCATCGCCGCTGTAAACACCTCCAGGAACGGCAGTGCCGCTTGACCCAGGTGTGAGATGCATCACCGGGGACTGTATCTCCCAGGCGCCCTCCCCGAAGGGCGGGGTGTCTGTGCGATACCCTGACAGGATGTACTCTCCTTTGAATGTGCTATTCCCTATCTGCATTACTTCATCCAGATATCCCTGAATCTGTTGGGCCGCCGCCTGACGCTGGGCGGCATTATAAGTTCCGGTGGCCATTTGGTTAGCCAATTGCATGCTTCCTCGCACAATATCCTCAATATTTTGCAGGGTTGAGGTGGTGACGCTCAGCCAACTTTTCGCAGTGTCAAGATTACGCTCATACTGAACAGTTTGATTCTCCTCCTTATTTAATCCTAAAATAGCCCCCACATCCACGGGATTATCGCTGATAGTCTGGTATTTTTGGCCAGAGGCGATGCTCACATTAACCCTTTGCAAATCCTCTGCCAAATTATCCAGATTATTTTGAATAGACGAAAAAATAGTGGGCATGGTTACACGCACAGCTCAAACTCCTTATTTTCTCAAGCCCAGCAAGGTTTGGTAAAGTTCATCTGCTACGCTTACCAACCGGGCGGCCGCTTGATAAGCCCGCTGGAATTTCACCAGATTGGTTAATTCCTCATCCAGAGATACTCCTGAGACCGAATCCCGCATTTGGGTGAGTTGCTCCGTGAGACCTTGATAAAAGGTTTTCTGGCCCTGTGCATCTTGAGCTTCCAGCCCCATATTGGTCACCAGGCGTTGATAGAATTCCGCCAACGTGAGATTGTCACTCCCCACTGGAGTATTTTCCAGCGCGGCCAGGGCCAGGGCGTTGCGGTTGTCGCCCACGGCGTGAGCCCCCGAGGCATCGAATTGCCCTGCCGCCACCTGGTCAGGGTTGTCTAATACCCAGACATTGACCCCCAAAGTATAGGCTTTATCACCGGTGAAGAAGGTGTTAATACCCAAGCTTGCCAGCCCCAGACTGTCATCCATCCCGAAACCGAAGGTGTCTGATGCTGCATTAGCTACTATTTTCATAGAGTTGTCTTCTACGGAAGCCGTGAGATAGCTGCCCAGAAAAGCATGGGTATTAATGGCCATAACTACGTCGTTCAGGGATAAGCTTGGGTCTAGGGTAATGGTTCCTGAACCCAGTGGGGCTCCATTCCGGTCTATGAAGATATCAAAAGTGCCAGGCACGATTTGGCCTCCCAGGGGGAGGGCAGTGGCCAGGGGGGCAGTGGGATCATTGACCTGGTAAGTAGCTAATACCTGGGAGAAAAGCTCCAGCC
>JBAQHL010000160.1:0-2077 GCA_049288295.1 Desulfobaccales bacterium | reverse complement strand
GTCACCGGCTGTTATGAAAGGGATAAGGGCCTTTTCACCCTTTTCCTTTAACCGCCGGAACACCTTGTCAATCCGCGTCACTACGCACCTCCATGTTTTCTTTGGGTGAGGGGGCTGAGGGGCAGTGGGCCGCTGCTCCCCCGGCCCTCACCTCAAGATTTCTTTCCTTTCCCCAACACCTCCACCACGGCCTCCACGTCCTTGTCGCCCCGGCCGGAGAGGTTGACGATGATAACCTCATCTTTGCCGTAGTGGGGGACGAGCTTGTTTAAGTAGGCAATAGCGTGGGCGCTTTCCAGGGCCGGCAGGATGCCCTCGGTACGGGCCAGGAGCTTAAAGCCCTCCAGGGCCTCCTCATCGGTCACCGACACGTATTCGGCCCGGCCGGTGTCCTTGAAATATGAGTGTTCCGGCCCCACCCCGGGGTAATCCAACCCCGGCGCCAGGGAATGGGCTTCCTGGATATTGCCCCAGGCATCCTGCAGGAGATAGCCCATGGAGCCGTGGAGCACGCCCACGGTGCCGGCGCACAGGGGCGCAGAGTGGTGGCCGCTGGTGAGGCCGTGCCCCGCCGCCTCCACCCCCACGAAGCGCACCGGATCATTCATGAAAGGGTAAAAAAGGCCCATGGCGTTGCTGCCGCCGCCCACGCAAGCCACCAGGACCTGGGGCAGCTTGCCGGTGAGACGCCTCGCCTGGATTTTCGCTTCCTGGCCGATGACCGCCTGAAAATCCCGCACCAGCATGGGATAGGGGTGCGGCCCGGCCACCGAGCCGATGACGTAATGGGTGCGGCGCACATTGGTGACCCAATCCCGGATGGCCTCATTCATGGCGTCCTTCAAAGTGCAGCTGCCGGAGGACACCGGCACGACCCTGGCCCCCAACAGCTCCATGCGCATGACATTCAGGCGCTGGCGGCGGATGTCTTCGGTGCCCATGTAGATTTCGCATTCCAGGCCCAACAGGGCCGCCACCGTGGCCGTGGCCACCCCGTGCTGCCCCGCCCCGGTCTCCGCAATAAGCCGGGTTTTCTCCATGCGCCGGGCTAAGAGCCCCTGCCCCACCGTATTGTTGATTTTGTGGGCGCCGGTGTGGGCCAGGTCCTCACGCTTGAGAAAAATCCTGGGCCCCCCCAGGGCCTCGGTCAGTTGACTGGCACAATAAAGCGGGGTGGGACGCCCCACGTAGTGACTCAGGTACCAGGACAACTCCTTTTTAAAGTCCGGGTCCCGGCTGATGAGGCGGTAGGCTTTTTCCAGTTCCAACAAGGCCGGCATCAGGGTCTCCGGCACAAACCGCCCCCCATACGGCCCGAAATGTCCATGTCTGTCAGGTAGCAATGTTACCTCCCTTGTTCCCTTTTACTGCCTCAAAAAACTCCCTCATCTTCTCCGGGTCCTTCTTCCCCGGTTGCTTTTCCACCCCGCTGGCCACGTCCACGGCCGCGGGTTGAGCGACATGTATGGCTTGGGCCACATTTGCCGGGTTAAGCCCCCCGGCCAGGATGATGGGCCCCCAATCTTTAGCTTGGCGGGCCAGGGTCCAATCGAAGGTCTCCCCGGTGCCCCCCGCGGTCCCAGTTTTATACGTGTCCAATAGAAAGGCCTGCACCGCGTCCCGGTATTCCGGTATGACGGTCAAACTGCCCTGGTCTTTGATGCGAAAGCCCTTGATAACCCGACGCCCCAGGGAGCGGCAATATTCCGGCGATTCCTGGCCGTGAAGCTGGACCCAGTCCAGCCCAGCCCTTTCTGCCGTTTCCCGCACCAGTTCGGCCTCTTCGTCCACAAAAACCCCGACCGTCATGACCAAGGGCGGCAGATTCCTGATAATGTCCCGGGCCTCTTCCGGGGCCACCGCGCGGGGGCTTTTCGGATAAAAAATAAACCCCAGGGCATGGGCCCCCAACTCAGCCGCGAGCCTGGCGTCTTCCAGGTTGGTGATGCCGCAGATTTTTATCCTTACCATCTTGCCTTGTTCATTCCATCATAACGAATATTACCTGCTTTGCCCCTTTGCGCCTTAGCGTCTTTGCGTGAGAAAGGGGTATGCTCACCGCTTATTGCACAATAAC
>JBAQHL010000159.1:0-6555 GCA_049288295.1 Desulfobaccales bacterium | reverse complement strand
GATATCTCCTCTGCTTACAATTCTGCTTTTTGGAAGAGAACCCACACAAAAGCTATTCAAGAATCATACCTAATCCAAATATTTCATAAGAAACTTGATATTTCTAATTATTACAATTAGATATATTTTTAATTAAAAAGAGGCTGATAAAAAAACTGTAAATTTTAAAAAGATGTATTTTTACATATGTGTAACGTTACACTTTTTTAATAACATTTTAATTTTATTCAAATTATTTGCTGAGATGATTGAGATGGAATTCCAAGAGGCGATATAGGGTAGGGCGGGAAATGCCGAGGATGCGGGCGGCTTTGGCCTTGTTGCCCCCCGCCCGGATGAGGGCTTCTTCCAGGTCCTGGGGCCCCAGGGACCTCTTCTCCGTGGCGTCATCCAGTTTGGTGGAGCTTCCCCGGACATCGGCCGGCAGGTCATCCGGGGTGATGGTGGAGGTTTTGCACTGAACAAAGGCATGTTCCAAAACATGCTTCAATTCCCGAACATTGCCGGGCCAGGTGTAGTTTTTCAAGATTTCCCAGGCCGCGGGCAGGAGCCCTTCCACCTGTTTTTTATAGGTCTTGTTCAGCAGATGCCGGAAATGGTCTATTAACACGGGCAAATCATCCAACCGCTCTTTAAGAGTCGGCAGGGTGACCTCGAAGACCTTCAGGCGGAAGTAAAGATCTTCCCGAAACAGCCCCTGTTTGACCATCTTGCGGAGATCCCGGTTGGTGGCGGCGATGATGCGAACATCGGCCTGACGGGTGATGGATTCCCCCACCCGTTCATAGCGTTTTTCCTCAATGACCCGCAGCAGCTTGACCTGGGTTTTTAAGGGGATTTCCCCAATTTCATCAAGGAAAATGGTGCCTCCCTGGGCCGTCTGAAAACGCCCCATGGCATCTTTGTGAGCCCCGGTAAAAGCCCCTTTGACATGCCCGAAAAGTTCGCTTTCCAGGAGGGTCTCCGCCAGGGCCGAGCAATTCACTTTTACCAGGGGTTTGTTCCGGCGAGGGCTGCCATAATGGAGGGCGCAGGCAGCCAGCTCTTTGCCGGTGCCGGTGTCGCCGTTGACCAGGACCGTGGTGTCGGTGGGTTGCAGATCATCCAGGAATCTATAGACCCGCTGCATGGGCAGGCTTTTGCCGATGATCTGAAAGGCGAGGTAGCGGTCGCTCAGGTCCTGGGCCACGGGGGTCTCGTGGGTGAGGTCCCGAATAACCAAAACCACCCCGATGCGCTTATCTTCGTGGCCTTTCAGGGGAGCCCGGGTCAGGGAGACCACCTGGTGGGTCCGGCAGACCCGCTGGCACTCCTGATAACACTCCTCGATTTTATCCCCGCTGGCTTCCATTTTCTTAAGGGAAATAAAGCAACTTTTGGAGCAGTCCTTGACCACCGAGGCAAAGCTTTGTCCCACAATTTCCTTCGGGTCCAAACCGCAAAGGCTGCGGGCTGCCTCATTGGCGGCCAAAATCTTCATATCCTGGTCCAGGGTGATGATCGCGTCCTTGACGCTCTTAAAAATTGCCTCCAGGTGATAGTGATAGCGCTTTTTTTCCGCGGTGCGCAGGGATTCCAGGGTCTCCATGAGACGGGCGTTGTTGATGGCGATGGCCGCTTGCGATCCCAGGGCTAGGACGAGATCCTCCCAGGCGGTGGGGAAGGGGATGACCCGCCCCTTCTCATCCTGAGCGTTGATCAATTCCAGGACGCCCACCACTTCCCTTTGCTGATCCTTCAGGGGCACGGCCAACAGGGATTGGGTCCGGTACTTGTTGCGATGGTCGAAAGACGGATTGAAACTGAAGGGATGGCCGGAGGCGAGCTGATAGACGTCGGGGATATTGACGGTCGTGCCGGTGAGGGCCACGTAACCCGCAATACTCGCCTCGTTGATGGGAACCTCATAGGGTTTAAATAACAGAAAATCGTCGCCTTTCTGGCGCTTTAAGGTCTCATTCTGGGCTATCTCAAAGCGAAGGCTGTTGTGGTTGCGTAAATACAGGCTGCCACCGTCGGCATTAAAAAAGGTGCGCAATTCATAGACGATTTTCTCTAACAATTTATTGAGATGCGTCTCACTTGAGAGAGAAATGGCAACGTCTATTAATTTGTTGGTTATAGATTCTCTGTTCATTCGAGGTGGCGACCAGATATCTCTTGGTTTTCCCTAACTTTTCTCAAGCCGGCCTTCAAGTTTTTCCCAGAGTATTCCGAAACGTTGGAGAAAATTATGCATAGATGGTATCACAGCCCCGGCAAAAATCAATCTTGGAATATTTATTGCATACCTAAAAATTGCCACTGAGAAAGAGGGGTTGGGTGGAGAAAAGCAAAAGCCCTTTTGCTCAGGGGAGGTGAGCCGTCAGGCGCACCGAAAAAAATCTTATCCCCAGGAACCGGAGCCATGGGATCAGGCGACCCGGAAAACTATTATCTTCAGGAAGCAGGGAAACGAAAAGCAATGAGTTGTCGAATTGTTATCGCTGATGACCATCAAATTGTCCGCCAGGGCCTGAGAACCCTTTTGGAACAGGAACCTGACCTGGAGGTGGTGGGAGAAGCAGAAAACGGGCGCAATACCCTGGCCCTGATCCGGGAGCTTGTCCCCCATGTGGTGGTTATGGATGTGAAGATGCCGGACTTAAACGGTATTGAAGCCACCTTTCAGATTCTCTCGGAATTTCCCCAGATGAAGGTCATTGCTTTGTCCATGTATTCCGACCGCCGCTTTGTCATCAACATGCTCCGGGCCGGGGCCCTGGGTTACCTTCTCAAGGAATGCGCCTTTGAGGAGCTGGTGAAAGCCATTCGCCTGGCCATGGCCAACCGGACTTATCTCAGCCCCGGCATCTCAGACATCGTCATTAAGGATTATTTTGCCGAGAATCCCGGCAAAAGCAAATCGGTCTTTGCGGTGCTCACCGCCCGGGAGCGGGAGGTCCTGCAGCTTTTGTCCGAGGGCAAGCGCACCATTCAGATTGCCGAACTCCTGAACATCAGCGTCAAGACCGTGGAAACCCATCGCCAGCAAATCATGCACAAACTGCAAATCCGCAGCGTGGCCGAACTCACCAAGTATGCCATCCGGGAAGGACTGACCTCTGTGGAGCATTAAATTCAGGGGGAACCCGGCCCCAGGCCCTGGCTACGATGGGACTTTGCAGGCCTTTCTTTTACTTCACCCCTAGAATTTCATACAGACGGTATCTGCCGCTTTTCCCTTTAAGGTTCACCTGGGTCCGTTTGCCCACCAGGACCTGCCCTTTCACCAAAGCATAGGTGTCTTCGGAAATAAGAAAATTGGTGCCCGCTTTCTTGTTGGCGCTCTCAATACGGTTCGCCAGATTGACGGCATCCCCCACCACGGTCTTCTTCGTGTGACCCGGATGGCCGAGGTTGCCGGCCACCACTTTCCCATAATGCAGGCCGAGGCGAATTGTGAAGCTGCGGTGGTACAATTCCTCCAGGTAAGGGGCGCCTTCCTCCACTTTCCTGAGCATGGCCAACCCGGCCCGCACCGCCCGCAGGGCCGCCTCCTCGGGAACCTCGCCCTCAAAAAGGGCCATGAACCCGTCCCCCATGTAATTATCGATGTGCCCCCCAAAATGGTTGACAATCTCGCCCATTTCCCGAAAGTGCAGGTTCAGGCAGTAAATGACGTCATAGGGGAGAAGACTTTCCGCGAAAGGGGTAAACCCCTGGATATCGGAAAAGAGAATAAGGATGTCCTTTTCTTCCCCCATGGCAAAGGCTTGGGCGTCGGTGACTAAAAGCGTGGTTAAGTCGATGTCGTTCAGGTCTTCCACCATGCGCCTCACCTTGACCGGACCGGTGGGCACGGTCTGGCAGGCCAGCCGCACTTTATCCGGCAGGCGCAGCAGATCGGCGATGTCCTGTTCTTTGGCGGTCCTTGGGGAACAGTGCTCTTGCCCCTCTATGACGCTCACCCGGCAGGTGGAGCAGCGGGCCGCTCCCCCGCAGACATTGGTATGGGGGATCTTGGCCCGCAAAGCCGCCTTTAACAAAGTTTCCTGCTCGTCACTTTCGATGATTTTCTTATCGGGCAGATAGTGGATCAAGGGCACAGCCAGCATCTCCTTCTTCAAACCCAATGGCATATCTCATGAGGACGTTTTGACTCACGGGCCCACTCCATGCAAAGAGGCATACAGGTCCCAGTCAGCGGGGCTCAGAGTGGGCCGCTCGGAAGGCGGGGCTTGCGGAGCTTCCTGCACCCCGGCCCTGGCCGCCTGGGCCTTGTAACGATAATACGCGTTGTCAGAGCCAAAGTACAGATTGCCTGCCCTGAGATCGGCATAGACATAGATGGTCTTACCCTCTCTTTCCAGATTAAAAAATTGATATCCGGGCACACGCTCGAGATGGTCCGGGTTTTTGATCGCTTCTATCTGGAATCCGGACTGACGGAGGAGATCACCGGTTGTTGAGGCCGCCGGTCTCACGGCAACCCCCCCGCACCCAGCCAAAAAGGCGGCCGCCACCAGCACCCGGACAACCTTTTGCCACGCGCTTATCTGCTGCATTGCTGTCCTCCTTTGCCCTTCAGAATACCATATTTTTTGGAGCAGGTGCCCATGAGCCCCGGGCTCTCTCAAAACCATGAAAAGACCTGGTGGCACAGGTTTTCAAACTGTGCCTGGACGGGCTGGAAGCCCGTCCTGCCGTACCCCCCGCGTCTTTCCGGAAGCACAGGCATCTTGCCTGGGCCACAGGCGGGACGCCTGTGCTCCCGAGATATGGGGCGGGGAGGGAGGCTTTGGTAGAGTATATGTGTAGGCACTGCCCGCCAAAATAATTGGTGGGCGGAGTCCACCCTGCATAAACTTTTCGTAACGGGTCCAGGCCCATTATCTCGATAAGGTTATTTTTTTCAATAACTTTCAGTACATCCAGGTAATCTCCGGGAGTGAGGCCGATCTTACGCGGAAAAGGATGGGCTGGTGGGATAAGAACCAGGAGAACTTGGGGGGAGTGCCGAACCCCGGGAGAACCTTACTGTTCCTCTATTTTCCCATCACTGAGCCAAAGCCGGCGGCCCCCGAGACGGTCGGCCTGGGCCGGATCATGGGAGATGATAATCAGGGTGAGGGCCTGCTCCTGGCGGATGCGGCCGATCACCTCCTCAATGAGGCGGGTGTTGTGCTTGTCGATGTGGGTGGTGGGTTCGTCTAGGAACAGGACCTTAGGTTCGATGGCCAGGGCCCGGGCCAACCCCAGGCGCATGGTTTCCCCGCTGGAAAGGGTGGTGGCCAGCTGAGCGCTTTTGTGGGTCAGGGCCACTTTCTCCAAAGACCCGGCCACCCGCTCCCGAATCTCCCTGTTATTCATGCCCCGGATTTTCAAGCCGTAAGCCACGTTCTCAAAAACAGTGCGGCTCAAGACCCCTACCTTGGGGAACACCATGGTGATTTTTCGTTTCAGGTCAATGTCGAGGGCCAGGACCCGGTCCCCATCCAGGTAGCGCAATTCCCCCCGGTCGGGGGCCTCCAGGAGGGCGGCAATGCGGAACAGGGTGGATTTGCCGCTGCCGTTGTCGCCCATGAGGAGGTAATGTTGTCCGGCGGCAAAGGTGTAGGTAATGTCCTTGAGGATCGGGGCGCCGCGATAGGTTTTGGAGATGCCCGCCAGGTGAACCGTTAATCCCACAGGCGCACCCCGGTTTGAGCCCGTCCCCAGCGCTGCACCGCCCGCAGGGCCACGTTCACCAGCAGTGACAACATCAGTAAAATGATGCCCAGGGCGATGCCCAGGTCAAAATTCCCTTTGTCCGTTTCAAGGGCTATGGTGGTGGTCATCACCCTGGTATAGTTGGCGATATTGCCCCCCACCATGAGCACCGCCCCCACTTCGGCGCTGACCCGGCCGAACGCGGCAATGACCGCAGCCCCGATACCATAGCGGGCTTCCCGGACCACGGTGGCGGCCTCCTGCCAGGGGGTGGCCCCCATTGTCTGGGCCGCCAGACGGATGACCGGGTCCACCCCCACCACCGCGGCATGGGTAAGAGAGGTGACAATGGGAAAAGACAGGATGGTCTGGGCAATGATCATGGCCGGAGGGGTGTAGAGCAGCTCCAGGAAACCCAGGGGGCCGCTCCGGGAAAGGATGAGATAAAGAAAAAGCCCCACCACCACGGGGGGCAACCCCATGCCGGTGTTCAAGAGGCTCATTACCAGACCACGGAAGGGAAAATGCCTCAAGGCCAGAAAGGCCCCCAGGGGAAGACCCAGTAAGGTGGTCAGGGCCAGGGCCAGGCCCGATACCTGGAGGGACAGGAGGATGATCCTGAACAACTCCGGATTCAGGCCGACAATGAGCCAAAAGGCGCTGATAAAACCCTGGACAATGGTTTCCATGGATAAAGACTGGTTTTGAGGGAAGGGCCGGGGGAGCAGCGGCTCCCCCGCCCTCCCCTCAAGCTCCCCTCCCAACCCCCTTTAGCCGGGAGAACAGGTATCCTGCCTGTTCCTGCACAGGCTGGCGACCTGCGCTACTGAGTAATGTCCGGTAGCCCGGGCATCTTTCCAGGAC
>JBAQHL010000158.1:0-2086 GCA_049288295.1 Desulfobaccales bacterium | reverse complement strand
CTGTGGTTGTTGGCGAGGGTCACCGCCCGCACGTTGAGTCCTCTGAGCAAGGGCAAAGCCAGGGAATCTTCCATACACAGGGTATAAGGTCCGGGCGACTCAGGACACCTGGCCTTAATTACCCCCTCCAGGTTGAGGATCAGGCTTTTGCCGTTGGTAATATGCCGGACCTCCTTCACCAGGGCTTCCCGGCTTTCGGGAGGGGCCAGCTTTTTCGCCACATAGCGCCCGCAAAAGGTATCTCCCCCAAAGAAAAAGGACTGAGCCTCATCTATGGGCGCGGGCTCGCGGCTGTAAACCTGGATGATATAGCTGGTAGTCTTTGCCAGCGATTCCCCGGTGTACTCCTGGGAATTGCGGTTGGCTATGACCGTGGGACCGGCCCCGAAGACCTGCCGCTGCAGGCGCAACTGCAGATACTGGCAACCCCGGGAATCCAGATGGGCGGGCTCAGTGAGGCTGAGGACCTCCCGCGGGTCGCCACCGCTCAGGACCCGCAAGGTCTCCTGGTCCCGCCGCCTGGCCTCCTGGTGGGAGAGATAATGGGAAAAATCCGTGCTTTGCACCACCAGGGTGTCCGGGCCGAGAAGGGGAGCCAGGGTGCGGGCCAGGGCCTCCCATTGCGCCGGTTGGCTGGTGGATCGCATGGCAATGGGGACAACCAGGGCCCGGGGAAAATAATGGGCGATAAAGGGCAGGATGGCCTGCACCCCATGCTCATGGGAAAACAGGTTAGACTCAGAAACGAAGGGGTTGGCGGCCAGGTGGTCCACGGTGCGGCGATCCGTAACCAGCTTGCCGAGGGCGGTCTCGAAGTCCCGCCGGGTGACGGCAAAAGGGGTGCGACTCCGGGAAAAATGGTCGGGCGTAAGGATGATAATAAGGCGGTAACCCTGGCCCTGAACCCGGGCGAAGGCCCCGGCCATGAGGTCGGCGGCCAGGAGATGGTGAGGAACAGTGAGACCGGTTACTTTCTGGAGCAGGGGTTGGGCACGGCAGTGGTTAATGGCGGTGAGGAACACCCCCGGGTCCGGGAAAAGAGGCGGAAAGGCCTCTTTCCCCAGGGGCCGGTCCGGACCGGCGCAAGGCGCCAACATCAGGAGAAGGCAAATGATTAAGGCGGTCCGCCTCATTTATTTAATCAGCAGGCTTTGATACCAAAAGTTCTTCTCCGGCAGGGAGCCCCGGTGCTCATAGACCCGGCTCTGCCAGTCAGCATCGGTGTAGCGGCTGGCCAGGGGCCCGGTAAATTCGTAGTGGTTGTAGGCGACCCCCGCAGCCAGGCGCACCTTCCCCTCATTCCCTATGAGCACCAGCATGATATAGGGCTCCCCGGTGGCCTCATATTGGATTTTCCCAGTCAGGGCGTCGGTGGACACATCTGCAATGAGTCCGGCGCGCAGGTCCTTTTCTTCCAACACCACATTCTGATCCCGAGGCTCGGCCATATGAGACAGCGTCTCAGTCCGAAGATTCTCATGCTCCTCTTCGGTGAGAGGGGTGCCCTGGAGTTCCTTGGCGGCGGCGGCGGCGCACAAATCCACGGTCTTCCTGAAGCGGCTCAGGGGGCCGAACTCCTCCAGGTCTCCTGGCATAAGCCCGTATTTGGTATAGCCGGCCTTAACATAGTCCACCAGGCCCCCCAGTGTTTCCCAGAAAAGCAGGTTAGGCTCCACCAGGCTCCTGGGCACCGGCGGCAAAGCGCCTTCATCCTCAGGACCTCCCAATTCCGCATAATTTTGCTTGGCGTACAACAAGGTGTCATGCTTGAGTTCGGTGTAGGAACCCAGGAAGCTCTCCACCTGCTTGACCGGAAAGAGGGGGCCCTGCATATAGAGCGGGTAACCCTGGCCATAGGAGGAGGTCAGGGTGCTGAGCAGCTTCAGCCAGGCAGACCCCACGGAGCCGTACCATTCCGGTTCTTTGATTTTCCCCAGGTCTACGGCCACCTCAGCCAGTCGTTTGTTGAACTGGGAGGTTTCCTCCTCGGTAAAGGGTGGGGAGAGGCGCTGCAAATACTGCTCCGCAAAGCCCTGGGCGGTCTTATCCCCCAAAGCCGCGGGCACAAACAGGGCCGACGGTGTGG
>JBAQHL010000157.1:0-2864 GCA_049288295.1 Desulfobaccales bacterium | reverse complement strand
TAGGATTCAATGCGGGCCGTGAGGTTGACGGCGCGGCCCACCACGGCATACTTGATTCTTTTCTGAGAACCGATGTTGCCCACTACCACGTCGCCGGTGTTGATGCCGATGCCTAAAGCTACCTTGGGGTAACCGGCCCGGCAATTCCGTTCATTGACCGAGGTCATGGCCAATTGCATTTCCACGGCGCAGGCCACGGCTCGCAGCGGGTCGTCGGGGCGCAGGATGGGAGCCCCAAAGATCACCAGGATGCCGTCGCCGATGAATTCGTCGATGGTGCCCTGGTACTTCTGGATGATTTCGGTCATGGTCTCGAGATAAATATTGATCATCGCCACCACATGCTTAGCGGGCAGACGCTCACTTATGGAGGTGAAGCCGCGCAGATCAGCCATGAGAATGGTAGCACGCCGTTTTTCACCCCCTATTTTCAGTCCACCCTTCTCCAGAATCGTGTCGACGATTTCATCCGAGAGGTAGCTGCCGAAGGTCTCGCGAATGAACCGGTTGCGCAGTTCCAGGGCGGTGTTGAGTTCGTGCAACTTTCGCTGTTGCTTTACTTCTAACTCTCGCAACCGCTTTTTCTCCAGAAAGTCCCCCACGCGATTTCGCAGCAGCACCGGGTTGAAAGGCTTGGGTAAATAGTCTTCCGCCCCCAGTTCAATGCAGCGGATCACGAGGTCCATTTCGTCCAGGGCGGAAATCATGATGACCGGCAGGTCCCGCCAGGTTTCGGAACTCTTCAGGTTTTGGAGCACCTCGTAACCGGTCAGCCCCGGCATCGTGATATCGAGGAGCACCAGATCGAAAGCCCCGCCGGCGATCATCTCCAGGGCCTGCCGGCCATTGGGCGCCACCTGCACCGCATGCCCTTGACGCTCCAGATAACGGCACAGGAGGTCGCGGTTTATGCCATTATCATCCACCACCAGTATAGAACCGCTTTCATAACCGGTTACGGCCGCGCTATCCTGAGCCAGTCCCCGGAGACTAAGCATGACATGGTCAATAAGAGCCAGCCGCTCCGCCTCTTCAGCGCCGGATTTCTTCAGACCGGCATCGATTTTTCCAAAATCGATAATTTCGTCGATGTAAGAGACGACATATTCAGCGGCAGATTGAATCTTCTTCAAATCAGCGATAAGGTCTAGCCGCCCTTGCTCGGCGGCGTTCTCAAGCAGGGTCTCGCTGACACCGATGACATCGTTTATCGGCAGGCGCACCCTATAGTGCAGGTTGGCGACCAGGGAGGCCAGATTAAAGACGACATCGCCAGAGACAAATTTGTTGGGGTCCAGGAGGTCGTTGATGATCTCCAGGAGTTGCTGGCCAGCAGAGTGAATCAGGTTAAGTTTGGGGATGATATCCGCCTGACCTGCATCATCGGCGTCTCCCAGCAGCAGTTCACTGCAAGCGATGATCGCGTCCAGAGGCGTCCGCAATTCATGACGCAGACGGGCCCACAGGGCTTGCGGGCTTTGTTCCCCTTCAGCTTCTGGACCGGCAACGCCCTGAACGGCCGCAGTGCTTTTCTGGGTTTCAGTCTGGCCGGGGTCGGATTCGGTAGTGGACATGGTTCGGCTAAATCGTCTCTTTGCCTGACAAGGTTGGCATTTTTTCCCGCAACCGGCGACAGTCGCTGGTTTGTGTCAAAATCAGCGCCACCCGCAGCTTAAGTTGGAAATCAGGCCCAGGGGCCCGAAGGCCCCCAGGCGTTACCTGATCTCGGCAAACGCCAAAAGCCTGTTTCCTTAAAAGCGTCATAAAGCTTATCCTTCATTCCTGGCCTGGGCACCTCCTTTTCGATTCCCACACTCCTCATGAAAGATTAAAGTCGCCCAAGGAAAAACAGGATGAGAAGCACCATCAGAACCGTGCCCAGAATACCACCAAATATTCCCATTTTCATCTCCTTTGGCCGCACTCTCGGGGTGCAGCCCGGTTGTGGCTGAAGGGCTGCTCCGGCCCTTCAGCGCCAGAGGGTTTATAGCAGCTTGACTATTTGGCGGGCGGCGGCATATTGCCGGGGCCCATACCACCACCGGGGCCGCGGCCCATACCCATGCCGCGTCCGTAACCCATGCCCTCACCCATGCCCTCACCCATTGGGCAGTCGGGGGCGATCTTCTTGGCTTCAAACTGAATGGCCGTCATCTTCTCCTGCATCTGCTCTCTCAGGGCATTGAGTTCCTTCTGCTTGGCCTGGATGGCGTTCTGGTCCGGCTTTTCAGCCTCCCACAAGGCCGCAAATTCCGACTCCTTGACCATCATCTGCTTGCGCATACCGGCGGTGTCGGCATAAAACTTTTCCTTGAGGTCGAAAATCTTGCCCGCCTGCTCCGGGGTCAGATACTTCATCCCCGGGCCCATGCCCTTACCCGCGGGCTGGGCCCAGACCGAGGCCGCCCACCCCAAGCTCAGCGCCAGGGCCAGAACCAGTAGCAACGATACCTTCCTGACCTTCTTCATTGATTTGATCTCCTCTGTCTAAAATTATGAAAAAAATTGCCTTTCATGGTCCGGTCTCCCTGGATCTGGAAAACCGCAAAGGTTTGGTCTGCCCATCCCCTTAAGGCTTCTTGGCATGGGCAAACCGATGCGAAGGCAGTTCATTTACTTCCAGTGCTTTTTGAACTCCTTTTCCGCCTCTTCCTTGGTGATGCCGTATTTCTCCTGGATTTTGCCAAGGAGTTGATCACGCTTTCCTGCAATGACGTCCAAATCATCGTCGGTTAGTTTGCCCCATTTTTCTCTAACCGTGCCTTTGAATTGCTTCCAGTTTCCTGCCACTTGATCCCAGTTCATAACTTGCCTCCCTTACCTTAGTATTTGCTGAAGTATCTGTTACCGCGACTGCTCATAGT
>JBAQHL010000156.1:0-1949 GCA_049288295.1 Desulfobaccales bacterium | reverse complement strand
ACCATGACCGCCGGGAGCAACCTGGAAAAAGTTTTTAGAGCCGGCCACAAGGCCGTCACCTGTGAATGCGGTCCGCCTCGGGGGGCCGACGCCGAACACTTCCGGAAAAAGGCCGCCCACCTCAAGGGTTACGGGGACGCCGTAAACGTAACCGACAACCAGACTGCGGTGGTGCGTTTTTGTTCCATGGCAGCCAGCAAAATTCTCCTGGAAATGGGGATGGAGCCGGTGATGCAGATGGTCACCCGGGACATGAACCGCATTGGCCTGCAGAGCAACGTCCTGGGAGCCGCCGCCATGGGCATCAAGAATCTTTTGTGCCTCACGGGCGACCACCAGTCCTTCGGCGACCATCCCCAGGCCAAAAACGTCTTTGACCTGGATTCCACCCAGCTCCTGAACACCGTACGGGTGATGCGGGATGAAGGGAAAATGATCAGCGGCACCGAGGTGGATGGGCGGCCGGCCATGTTCATCGGCGCCGCAGCCAATCCCTTTGCCGATCCCTTTGAATTCCGGGTCATCCGCATGGCCAAGAAAATCAACGCCGGGGCCCAGTTCATCCAGACCCAGTGCATCTACGACATGGACCGCTTCGCCAAATTCATGGAAATGGCCAACGACATGGGGCTGACCGATCGCTGCTACATCATGGCCGGCATCACCCCCTTGAAGTCCGTGGGTATGGCCAACTACATGAAAAAGTTCGTGCCCGGCCTCCTGGTCCCCGATGACTACATCGCCCGGCTCAAGGGCGTGCCCAAGGACAAACAGGCCGTGGAGGGCATCAAGATTGCGAAAGAGCAGATCCAGCAGTGCCTGGAAATGAAGGGCATCGCCGGCATCCACCTCATGGCCATCGAATGGGAGGAGAGGGTTCCCGAAATTTTGGAAGGCACGCCGCTTTACCCCCGGCCCAAAGTGGATTAAGCGATTCAGCTTCCTTTATAAGCCCGGCCCTTCGGCCGGGCTTTTTTTGTGGTTTGAGATTGAGCCAGTTGGCTAATGGAGCTGCGAGGCCAAGCCTTGCGCCTGCGCAGGCTGGAAAGCCTGTGCCACCGTTTGACTGCAAACAGGTAAAATGTCCTCGTTATCCTGCAGAAATACTTGGCTTAAGCTTGACAGAGTTCCAAGAAAAGAATATATTGACCATGGACATATGACCATAATCAAAATTAGGTGAGGGAACCCGTGGACTCATTACCGGTATCAAAATTCAAAGCCACTTGCCTGGCCGTGGTCGAAGAAGTGGCCAGATCCAAAAAGCCCGTGATCATTACCAAACGGGGCAAACCCATTGCCGAGTTGATCCCCTACGAAGCCGAAGGGGAGCCCATCCCTTTGAAAGATACGGTAGCTTTCATGGGTGACCTAATCTCGCCCGTGTCCAGGGAGGACTGGGAGGTCCTGAAGTGAAGCCGGTTCTTTTGGACACCCATATCTGGATCTGGTTAAGCATCGGCGATATGGAGTCCCTTTCCGAAATGGCCCAAAAGACCATTGCCGGACGCACCCGCTGGATTTCGGCCATATCCTGCTGGGAGCTGGCGAAGTTGGTGGAAAAAGGGCGCCTCGGCTTCACGATTCCCACCCTGACGTGGATTCGCCGCGCTCTCAACGAAAATCAAATTCGCATCGCTGATCTCACCCCGGAAATTGCGGTGGCAAGCAGTGAACTCCAGGGATTTCACCCAGACCCGGCGGATCAGATCATTGTGGCCACTGCCCGGGTGCTGGGGATGCCGCTTGTGACTGCCGACCAGAGGATTATCGGATTTAAGGGCGTGGAAGCCATCTGGTAGAGGACAACTCCGGAAGTCACCGAAACCCGAGGACGTTACTCCAGACCCAAAGCGGACTACGCAGGTTGACTGCAAATCAGAAGCCCGGCCCCCCGGCCGGGCTTTTTTTGTGGGCGGAGTTGTAGTATGGTGGTGCTTATCAAAATA
>JBAQHL010000155.1:0-2583 GCA_049288295.1 Desulfobaccales bacterium | reverse complement strand
GGAATGGGCAGCGAAAACCCCGCGGAACACCGCCCTTTACCAAGGTTCGCCTGGCATAGCCCCAGAAATAGAGACCCTTTGACGCTCAGATTGTCTGGAAGAATAGCGAAGGAGCATTTAAAACATGAAAATCCGGGAACTGGATTGCCGGGGGCAGGCCTGCCCGCACCCGGTCCTCAAGACCAAAGAGATCGTGGATCAGGGGGAGGTGCTGCAGCTTACCGTGCTGGTAGACAATGACGCTGCCCGGGAAAACGTCAGCCGCTTTCTGAAGCGCTCCGGCTATCAGGTGCGGGTGATAAGGAGAGGGGAGGATTCCGCGGTCACCGGCGACCGGGAAAGGCCAGGCCCCGACCAGGAGGCCCCGGCAGCCTGGGAGGACACCGCGCTTCGCAAGATCCTGGTGCTTATGGGCACTGACCGCCTGGGCACGGGTGATGATGAACTCGGGAAAAAGCTCATCGCCAGTTTCCTTGGCACGGCCAAGGAAATGGGCCGGGAACTCTGGTGTCTGGTGCTCCTCAACTCCGGGGTCAAGCTCGCAGTCACGGGCTCAGAGGTACTGGCCAGCCTTCAGGAACTGGAACAGGAGGGGGTCATGGTGCTGGTCTGCGGCACCTGCCTCAACCATTTCCAGATCCTGGAACAGAAAAAAGTGGGGGAAACCACCAACATGCTGGACATCGTCACCCACATGCAACTGGCCGACAAGGTCATTTCTTTTACCTGAGGAAGGAGATTTGTCCGCCAAAGAGGTCCTCATTGACCCTAAAATGACCCTTCTTGAGGTCTTGCACCAGTACCGGCAGACAGAAGAGGTGTTTCGCCGCTATGAAGGGGAGGCCCGGGGTTGCCTGTTGTGCCATGCCCTTTTCGACACCCTGGCGGAGGCCGCGGCTAAATACGGCCTGGATTTGGACAACCTCCTCAATGACCTGAGGGAATCTGCGGCGCAGTCATCAGGCAATAATTAAGGCGCACGCCAAGGTGCAAAGACGCCAAGGCTTTATAATTTAAGAAAGGACCCCAGAGCATGAACGACAAAATCATGCCCCCCCTGATGGAGCAGGTGCGGGCTGCGGGTTGAGCCGCCAAGGTTCCTCCCGGGCTCTTGGAGGAAATCCTGGCCGGCCTGCCGGCGCGGTCCGACCCCAATCTGTTGGTAGGCATGGAAACTGCCGACGACGCCGGTGTTTACCGGTTGACGGACGAGATCGCCCTCATTCAGACGGTGGATTTTTTCACCCCCATCGTTAATGACCCCTATACCTTCGGGCAGATCGCCGCGGCCAATGCCTTAAGCGACGTGTACGCCATGGGGGGGCGGCCCCTCACCACCCTGAATATCGTCTGCTACCCCAGCAAAACCGTGCCCAAGGAAGTCCTCCGGGCCATCCTGGCAGGGGGCCTGGACAAAATTCATGAGGCCGGGGCGCTCTTGGTGGGGGGGCACAGCGTGGACGACACCGAATTGAAATACGGCCTCTCGGTGACCGGCGTGGTTCATCCGCAGCGGGTCCTCACCAACGCCGGCGCCCGGCCGGGAGACCGCCTCATCCTCACCAAACCCCTGGGCACCGGCATCATCGCCACCGCCGTCAAGGGGAGAATCGCTTCCCCCGAAGCCGAAGCTCAGGCCGCTGCCGTCATGACTGCGCTCAACCGCGCCGCCGCCGAGTGCCTGGAGGGTTTTGCCGTGCACGCCGTCACCGATATTACCGGCTTCGGCCTTCTGGGCCACGCCCTGGAGATGGCCGCCGGCAGCAAGGTGGAATTGACCCTCGCCGCCTCCCGGGTGCCGGTCCTGCCTGCGGCCCGGGATTACGCCGCCATGGGTCTGGTGCCCGCCGGCACCTTCGCCAACCGAAATTTCTGTGAGAAAAGCCTGAAAATCGCCTCAGGGCTTGAGGCGGTGACCCTGGATATCCTGGCCGACGCCCAGACCAACGGCGGCTTGCTCATCGCCGTGGCAGGGGAGCAGGCCGAGGACCTTCTGGCCTGCCTCCATGACCGGGGGGTGGCTGAGGCAGCCATAATCGGCGAGGTTACCGCTGCCGGACGGGGAGCCATACACCTTAACAATTGAAGGCTGGTTGGAGAGATAGACCTTAGGTTGCCGCCATATCCTCACCCTCACCTTTCCACCGCTCCTTCTGCCGGGAGAACAGGCATCCTGCCTGTTCAGGCACAGGCTGGAAGCCTGTGCTCCCGCTCAATTACAGAGGGGTGGGGTGAGGGGGGTAAAAATTCCATAATTCCGGCTAAGTCCAAGGCTCATGAACAACTGTCTTGAAGTTTATGTAGGGTGGCACCATCCACCGCTATATTCGGCGGGCAGTGCCCGCCCTACATTTACTGTTCCGAAAAGTTCAATCGCCTCTCTTTCCCACCAACCCATTCCTATGACCGGTAGAACGGGCTTCCAGCCCGTTCAGGCACGGGCAGGATGCCCGTGCTACCAATAGTATTTGGGAAACACGGGCTTCAATCCGAACGATAGAAAAAATAGGCAGGAGTTCCACGGTCCCTCGGTTCTTTCCTCAACTATCATAACCCCTTCCCCCGCCGCTCCCTCCCCTCTCC
>JBAQHL010000154.1:0-2859 GCA_049288295.1 Desulfobaccales bacterium | reverse complement strand
CCTGAGTAAACGGTTCATATTGACAAAAATGCGAAGGCTTCTTACTATAAGGCTGTATTTTGTGATCTTTCAGGATTGACCAAAGTGAGGACAACATCAATGAATAACAATATTAAGACCGTATTTTTGTTGGGTGGCTTGACCGCGCTCATGGTGTTCATGGGGAAGCTCCTCGGGGGACAGTCCGGCATGATGATCGGCTTTATCATGGCCCTGGGCATGAATTTTTTCAGCTATTGGTTTTCCGACAAGCTCGTCCTGCGCATGTACGGAGCCCAGGAAGTGGATCCCTCCCAAGCCCCGGAGCTTCATCAGATCGTGGATGAGTTGAGCCGGGAAGCGGGGATTCCCAAGCCCAAGGTGTACGTGGTCCCCTCGGAAAGCCCCAACGCCTTTGCCACCGGCCGCAACCCCCAGCACGGGGCGGTGGCGGTGACCGAAGGCATTCTGCGGCTGCTGACGGCCACGGAACTGAGAGGTGTTTTGGCCCATGAGATAGGCCACATTCACAACCGGGATATTCTGATTCAGACTGTGGCCGCCACCCTGGCCGGGGCCATCATGATCGTGGCGGACATGGCCAGGTGGGGGGCCATCCTGGGTACTGGCAGCCGGGACAGCGAGGAAGGCGGCGGGGGGGTCGGCGCCCTGGG
Organism: Desulfobaccales bacterium; assembly: GCA_049288295.1. Taxonomy (GTDB): domain Bacteria; phylum Desulfobacterota; class Desulfobaccia; order Desulfobaccales; family 0-14-0-80-60-11; genus JBGSLA01. The sequence continues at coordinate 2,206 of JBAQHL010000154.1, read as the reverse complement.
GATGATAGTCATGGCCATTTTGGCGCCTTTTGCCGCCATGCTTATCCAGATGGCCATTTCCCGCTCCCGGGAGTATCTGGCGGATGAAGCGGGCGCCCGTTTTTCCCACAATCCCGAATCCCTGGCCAGAGCCCTGGAAAAACTGGCTTACGGGGTGCAGGCCTCGCCCATGGCGGCCAACCCGTCCACTGAGCCCTTGTTCATCGTCAATCCCCTTACCGGCGGCGGGATGATGTCCTTGTTCAGCACGCACCCCCCCATCGAGGAGCGGGTTGCGCGGCTTCGGGCCATGCGGAGCTATTAGTTGGGGCAATTGCAGATTAATGAGATTCAGGGGAGGTCATTCGCCTTTTGGTGCATGGCCTCTTGTTTTGTGCCGTTTTCTGTTACGGTAAAAGTTCAATCGCCTCTATTTCCTCCCAACCATGCCTGGGACCGGTAGGACGGGCTTCCAGTTATATCTCGGGAGCACAGGCAAGATGCCTGTGCTCCCGGAGAGACTTGGGGGGTACGGTAGGACGGGCTTCCAGCCCGTCCAGGCACAGGTTGAAAACCTGTGCCACCAAGTCTTTTCATGGTTTTGAGAGAGCCAAAGGCTCATGAGCGACTGTCTTGAAAAGTCTCGAGTTTTGAATTTCGAGCCGTAGGGTGCGTCTTACGAACCATGATTTCTGTCATGAATCATCTCAGAGTCACACCCAAAGGGGGCGACACATGTGTCGCTCCTACAGGAAAACGTGCACGGGGAAGATAAGATTGGTTGCTTCTAATACAAAGTTGCGTTCGAAGAGCAATTTTTTTACAGCCGCGAGGCTCAAGTCGCGCGTCTGCACAGGCTGGAAAGCCTGTGCCACCGTTTGAGCGCAAAGTGGTTTGAACTGTAACCTTGTTAATACTGGCCCCGTCTAATGATGAGCGGAATCCCATAAGCAAAGATTCAGGATCACAAACATGAAGTTCAGCCGCATAATTCTCATGCTCTTAAGCATAGTGCTCATATCCACCGGGCCCGGCTACGCCCAGGACCTCCTGGAGCAGGGGCTGGCAGCCCAGAAAGAAAAAAAGCACGAACAGGCCGTGGAGCTTTTGGGGCAATTCCTGAAGAAGTCTCCCAAAAGTCCGGAGGCCTGGAAGGCCAGGGCCCAGTCCCTGAGTGCCCTGGACCGCCGGCAGGAAGCTTTGCAGGATTTGGAGAAAGGGCTAAAATATAACCCAAAGAACGCGTCCCTCATGTTGGCGAAGGGAAAAATGTTGGGGGATCTGGAGCGGCGCCCGGAGGCCATCGCGGCCTTCAGCAAACTACTGGCCCTGCAGCCCAAGAATTTGGAAGCCTTGAAAGAACGGGCGGAAAATCTCATCAACGAGGCCGAGCTGGACAAAGCCCTGGCAGACCTGGCCAGGGCCAAGGCTCTGGCCCCCTCTGACCCGTGGGTCTATCATAAAACCGGCATGGCCTTTTTTTGTCTCAACCGCTATAATGAGGCGGTGGAGGCGTTCAGCACCTCTATCCGCCTGTCCCCGGAAACTCCGTTGTTCTATTTTTCCCGGGGGGAGTTATACTTGCATCATCTGGGCAGCAGGGACAAGGCCATAGCCGATTTTGACAAAGGCTGTTCCCTGGGACATCCCCTTTGCTGTCATGAATTGGAGGGTTTAAAGGCCCAGGGGAAAACTTCCGAACCAGGAAAGTAAAGATTCTCTAAACATAACACCCAGACACCGGCATCATCACGCTGGAGGAAATCAATGGAAACAAGGAAACGTCGAATCGTAGGAATTTTCAGGATATTGCTCATCCTGCTGTTTTTAGCCTGGACCATCCCCACAGAAGCCCTGGCCCGGGCCGGCAAGGGCATGTCGGGCGGAGGGTCCTTCGGGAGCAGGGGTTCCCGCAGCATGACCCCGGTAAAACCCTATACCCCGCCGCCCAGCCCGGGGATTCAGCCCACGACCCCCAGTCGTCCGGCGGTGACCCCGACCCCGGCCAGTCCCCTGGGGAGCCCCACAGGCGGCTTCTTGCGCAGCTTCGGGGGCGGCATCCTGGGAGGCATGGCCGGCGGCATGCTGGCCAACTGGATGTTCGGCGGCGGCTCTCCGGCCCACGCGGCCTCGCCGGGAGGAGGCGGGTTAGGCGGCTTCGGCCTCATGGACCTGATCCTGCTTCTGGGCGTGGGTTATCTCGTGTATTGGCTCCTGACGAAAAAGA
>JBAQHL010000153.1:0-4301 GCA_049288295.1 Desulfobaccales bacterium | reverse complement strand
GATCAGTTTCTTTTCCACTCCCAGGCGGCGCAATTCATCTTTGATATCGTCCCGCACCCGGTCTGTGGCCATTTTATGCAGGAAGTGGAATGGATTGGAACCGCTAAATAAAGAACGAGTAAAATAGTAAAAGTAATAGAATCTTCTTCCGTGGCTCCAGACGCCATGGAAGGTTTCATCCTTTTCCGGAGTGGTTTGCCAAAAAAAATATACCCGGAATTTTTCCGTGTGCCGGGGGGAGACTCTGCATTAGGGTGGTCACACGACAAGAGGCGACGATGAAATGGATAATCATTCCTCTTTTTATCTTAGGCTGCTCATTCAGTCTCGCAGCTTATGGGGCACAGGACCCTAACCAGAAGAGAACATACAAAAGAATTACTATTACAATATGGATTCTCCTTCTAATCCTTGTCAATTTCGGCTTCCCGGATTCAATAGGCTACCGTGTGATATGGGGAGAGGGATGAAGCCGTAACCTCCAGAATCGGCTGAGACAACCGATCTACGAGATGAGAAATGAAGAAACAGAAGTCGAAAAAGGCCAACGAACCCAAAAGGAAGGTGCCATGCCTGGCTCCAGGGATAACGCTCCCGTCGGGAATACATATAATCCCGAAAATGACCCGCAAGCCGGACGGGACTTACGAAATCTCAAGTCCAGCCTTGCGAAATCTCTTGGACCAGATGAGTGGGGCGCCTGGAGAGATACCGGAGAAGCCCCCAGGAGATCAGGAAGATCAAGAGTCCACTGATTGATAGCAGGCTATCATTTGGGATCGCGGGCGTTGTCTAATTGGGTTCTGGTTTTGTCCTGAAAAATACACTCTCACAACCTCCCCTGATTTACCCCTTTATTCTGTTTTCGTGCACAGGAGATGCACAGGCGAAAAGATAGGGGTCAAGCCTTACGACCTAACCCCTTAAAATTCCTGGCGCGCCCGAGAGGATTCGAACCTCCGACACACGGATTCGTAGTCCGTTGCTCTATCCAGCTGAGCTACGGGCGCCTGGTGTGGTTTAGCGCCGGGTTTGGCCGGCAGCGTTTGAATGCTTAAATGTATATGTAACCTGAAAAAAGTCAACCGGCAAGCCCGAGGGGAAAATGGGGAACAATTTTTTTCCCGTGAGGTCGTGGGGTTTTACCCCGGAGTTAAGGTTTGGAGGCGTAAATGGAATCACCCATCACCCTGACCGTCTCCTCCTGGCATCGCGTCCCAGGAATACAAAAGAAAAAATTGGCGCCGTCTTCGTCCAGGGAAGAAACAAGCAGATTCCGGTAGGGCGGCCGTCCCTGGCCGCCTTAAGTGGTGGGCACGGAGGCCCGCCCTACCTTAGATTTTTGAAAGATATAGCTAAGACGCGATACGTAAGACAGATGGGGTAAGAAAACGCCTGGTCAACAGGCAGCAGTGCTACTGGGTTATTTCCAGGTTCTGATCTCGTCCCTAAGTCCCCGCCCGGGAACGCCCTTGCATGCCAGGTTCTGCCCGGCCCGGGCACCGCCCACCAGTTATTTGGCGGACGGTGCCCACCCATTTACTCAGCCCAGCGGCTGCCTGGGGCCGGAGGCTGATGAACACAAAAAAATGCAATACCGAGCCCCTGGCAAAATGTAGCCGCAGGCTTCACCCTGCGGTGGGACTGGCTGCAAAGCCTGTGCCACTGCGGATTAACTTATCAACCAAGAAACATAATCAGCTTATAAATGAATCTTGCAAGAGGCTCTACCGAAAACCGAAAACCGCCTCACTTCTTGGCGGCCAGGGCCAGCATAATGTAGGACCAGCCGCTGAAGATCATGTCAATGCCGATGAAAAGACCGATGGCAAATAGCCCGGAATAAGGCCACTGCTGCCTGATGAGGAGACCCAGGACAAAGCTGATAACGCCGCTCAAGAGCACCCAGCCCCAGCCGGGGAAGCGCATCATCACGGCGGTTACGGCCCGGACAATACCCACCACCATAAAATAAATGGCAATGATCAGGGTCAAGACGATGGCGCCGGCGGCGGGGGAGCTTACCAGGTGAAAGCCCACCACCACGCCCAAAATTCCCACGATGAGGTGGAGGAAAAATCCCCCCCACTTGGGCTGCCAGAAGGATTGCACCGCTTCAATGGCCCCCATGGCGATGAGGATCCAGCCGAAGAACAGCACGGAAAGGATGGTGGCCGTGACATCATAGACAACAGCCAAGGTGCCCACCACGATGAGCAATATGCCCAGGGCCGTAAACCAGCCCCGGTTTTTCTGGAAATCTTCCAAACTAAAGCCGTACAAGGCGCCGATGGGTGCGGCAGGATCAACCATGGTGCTCCTCCTGTGAAAGGGATGGGGTTTGGGAACACTGGTCAGGTCTTCCCGGTTGGGGCTCCCGGGTTTGACTGCAGCTTGTTGAACCCGGCAACCTCATGGGGTAATAATTAATCATTCATCATGGTGATGCAAGGACTTAGGAAAAATTAACCGGTTTCTTGGGAGCCGACGGTTCACCCGAAATTACAAAAAGGTTGATAGCAGGCGTCCCGCCACATGAGATATCATGGTGGGTAAGACGCACCCCACCACTCGAAACTATTCAGGACAGTCGCTCATGAGCCTTTGGCTCTCTCAAAATCATGAAAAGACTTGGTGGCACAGGTTTTCAACCTGTGTCTGGACGGGCTAAAAGCCCGTCCTACCGGTCTCAAGTATGGTCTGGGGAAATGGAGGCGATTGAACTTTTCGCAACAGGAAATCTCATCTTCTTATAAAGGATACAACATGGACATGACATTGTTTGAGGGTATGGGGGCTGCGGAATTGCGCAAATATCTGCAATTCCTGTTGTGGCATTACCGGGTGGTGGACGCGTTCTGGTACATCTACGCCGGGGAAAGGTTCGGCGAGGACACCGCCAATGAACTGAACGAAAAGGTGTGGGGCCGGGTGTCGGTCATGGGGGTCAAGGACCTTCTGCGCCGGTTTGACATCCGGGAGCGGGGCTTGGAGGGCTTGGTCAAGGCCCTGCATTATTGGCCCTGGCATATCCTGGTGGGCTATCAGATCGAGGCCAGGGCGGATGAGGTCATCATCACCGTGCCTTCCTGCCCCACCCAGGAAGCCCGGTTGAAACGGGGACTGGGGGAATATGACTGTAAAGCCATGCATCTGGCGGAATTCGACAGTTTTGCCCGGGAGGTTGACCCCCGCATCCGGACGGAGTGTGTGTTTGCGCCCCCCGACCCTCACCCGCCGGAGCTTTTCTGCAAGTGGCGGTTTTTTTTGGGTGAGGAAGGGTGATGGGAGGGGGGCAGGACCCCCCACCCCAACCTTCGGCCAGCAGGTGGAGAGGGGCTATGAGGATTTTCTGACAACTCGAAATTTTTCAAGACAGTCGCTCATGAGGCTTGGGCCCACCCTTAAACCATGAAAAGTCGCAGGGCGGGCGTCCCCGCCCGCCATACCGGTCGGGCCGAGCGCCTGAAGGCGGGATGCGCTTCGCTTTCCCGCCCTAAGGCCTGCGGCCACCCGCAAAGCATGAAAAGTCGGTAGGGCGGCTCCGGTGCCCGCCTCGATTATCCGCACAGCCTGGAAAGCCTGTGCTACCCCTGAGTAACTTTTCAGGACAGTTGTAAGGAGAAATACTGCTATTTATCCTCTTCCCCCTGTTTGGCCCTGATTTCCTGGCCCCCCACTTTGTCAGTCACTTGCTTTTTCTCGAGAGCTTCCTCCGGCATCTGTCGAGAACGCTTTGGCGGGGCCTTGAACTCCCTGGGAATGGGTGCAGGGGCGGCCTGGGGCTTTTCCGGCGCGGGCGCCGCCGGGGGAGGCGGGGGGCTTTGGGAACTTTGCCCCTGGGCCCACACCGGAGCGGCCATAATGAAGGTGAGGCAGCCCACAGATAGAACTTTAAAGAAATAACGCATTGCTTGCTTTATGGAATCAAACACATTTTCCTCCTGGGCCGGGCCACGGTTTTTTACCGTTTCTTGGTTTCGGGTTTTTTCGAGTTCTGGAAATAAAGTTACTTCATAGACCTTTTGCAAAATCTATGCAGAATCTAAACACTCCTCGGTCCCTAAGCTAACCCCGGGTGCCCCGGGGTTTTCCAATCCATGCCAGAACAGCCTGAAACCTGCTTGCTGCATTTTACAGGAGGCCGGGTTATTTGGGAAAGGCTTACCCTGCCTTTTAAGAGATTTCTCTTTTAAACTGTTGAACGGCGCTCTGTATTAAAAACTTCAGTTTTGTGCCATCGTCTCTTGATTATCAGGGGCCAGGCCTAATATTTCACAGACCTCAACCGGTTCCCGGCG
>JBAQHL010000152.1:0-5951 GCA_049288295.1 Desulfobaccales bacterium | reverse complement strand
ATCGATCATCACTACCTCCTTTTCCTCAGAAAAAACAGGTAGATGATGACCCCGAAATCTATCTCCAGTCAATCACATTTTATTACGTACAGAGAGCAGCTAGCGACACCTTAACGGCTTCTCCTTTCGGTGCTCTAGCAAATCCCTTTTTTGAGCTCACACGATTAATATCCATACTAGATTATGTTATACAATAGATTGACTTCACCATCGCCCAGGAGCGGGGATTTAACCTCTTTTTTTTCCTTTTGAGCCTTATGGTTTTTCTGAACCTGTCCATCCCGGCTCTGGAGCAAGAGCCTGGGGGCCCCGCCTTGGTTTGCGCCTGGTGCGGCCTTACCACCAAAGTGGCGGACCTGGCCGGGGCGGAGTTGGAAAGGCTGTGGCACCATGCCGATCCCACCGTGGCGGAAAAGGCCTGGGAGGTGCGCCGCCAGGTGCATCGGGTCCGGGGGCGGACCTGGCGGAACAGGGACAAACCCTCGCCCCGATTGCTATTGCCAACCGCACCTCCAGCGACACTGCCATGGGAGTGGCGACGACATGACCCCTCGATCAAAGGAGTGAAACAAGTTGCGGTTTAACGATCTTTTGCGGGTAAGCCTGCGTCAGGTAGTCCGCCACCGTCGGCGTTATATTGGCGTGGTATTGGCTATTGCCATCGGGGTGGCGGGCTTTATCTCCATAATCACCATGGGCCAGGACGTGAAACGGAACTTCAATGAAGACCTGGCCTTTATCGGTGGCGTCACCATTATCAATACTATTATGGAGTTACGCCCCCACCTGCCCAGAAATAAATTCCACCCCGACACCGTCCAGGCCATTCGGGAGATCCCAGCGGTTTCCGTCGCCAGCCTACTGGGCTTCACTCCCTTCAAGTTCTTCAGGAAAGGTAACCCAGAATTCTTAACGTTGGCGGCCGTGGATGAAAACTTCTGGAAGTTGCGCAACCTGACGGCCATTACCGGGACCCTCTTCGGCCCCGAGGCGGTCGACGGGCGGGAGCGCGTAGCCGTCCTGGGGAAACGACTAGCCGAGAGCTTATATAGCACCGACCAGGTTGCGGGCCACACCATCGAGATCAATAGAGATGTCTACCGGGTCATCGGCGTGGTGGGAGGCCTCAGGGACATCAGCATGGAAAAAAGCGTCTACATCCCTCGAACTACCGCAGCAGACCGCTTCTCCCAGGAACTGGTGCTAAACCGCCTTTACGTCCGCTGCGCCACTTGGGATGATGTGCCCTCCGTGGCGGCGGCCATTCCCAAGGTGGTGGAAGCCCATCAGTCAGCGAAGAACCTGGTGGTGGAGGTCTCCTGGGAAAACCTGAAGCATGTTAAAAAGGTGGCCTTCTGGATTGAATTCTTCATTTACCTGGCCTTCGCGGCCACCCTCATCCTGGGCGGCATGGGCATCTGGAACATCATGATGGCCGCAGTGCGCACCCGCACCCGGGAAATCGGCCTCAAAAAGGCCATGGGTGCGGAGGACCGGGACATTCTCGCCCAGTTCCTCACCGAGGCCCTCTGCCTGTCCCTGGTGGCGGCCTTCGTCGGCGTGGCCCTGGGCAGAGGGCTGGTGGAATTGTTGGGCCTGTGGATCGGCATGCGCCCCCCGGAGGGGCTCTTTTTTACCTGCCTGGCCTTCAGCCTGGTTTTCGCAGTGGTTTTAGGAGTGGGGGCCGGCCTCTATCCCTCTCTCCAGGCAGCTCGCATGGAGGTGGTCTCAGCTACCCGTTATGAATAGCTCTGCCATTCCTTCACCCAATCTTCTGGAAAATCAGTTACGGCTCGCAGTGGCGCCAGGAAAAGAATGGCAATGCCCTTCTTTTACCAACATCTTTCCAGCCGGTAATAGGCGCATAAAAGTTCCTTACCCCCACCTCCCTTGGAGGATTTGTTGTTCCCGTGAACTATGCTTGTGGTTTTAGTTGAGGTGGGGTAATATCCTCCCTTGCTCTACCCAAGATTATCTTTGGTGACAGGAAACCATCTTTATGTGCGGCATTTGTGGCATTGTCTATTCCGATCCAGAGCGTCGAGTAGACCCGGGCTTATTGGAAAAGATGACCAGGGTCCAGGCCCATCGCGGTCCTGATGACCAAGGGATCTGGTGGCAAGAGAACGTGGGGTTGGGGCATGTCCGGCTGTCCATCATTGACTTGTCCTCTCTGGGCCACCAGCCCATGAGCAATGAAGACCATTCCGTGTGGATCACCTTCAACGGCGAGATTTACAACTTTCTCGAACTTAAGGACGAGCTTCAGCAAAAAGGTCATCAATTTCGCTCCCACACCGACACGGAGGTCATCATCCACCTCTGGGAAGAAGAGGGGATCAGGTGCGTGGATCGTTTAAGGGGGATGTTTGCCTTTGCCATTTGGGATGACCGCCAGAAAGTCCTCTTTCTGGCCCGGGATCGCCTGGGGAAAAAGCCTCTTTTTTATGCCATGCTGCCGGACCGCTTTCTTTTTGGGTCCGAAATCAAGGCGATTCTGCAGGATCCGGAATTCCGGCCGGAACCTGACCTCCAGGCCATCCATTATTACCTGACGTATCAGTCCGTTCCTTCTCCTCACAGTGCCTTCCGGGGCATCAATAAACTTCCCCCGGCCCACTATCTGTTGATCAAGGAGGGAAACGCCGTCCCCCGGCGCTATTGGAAGCTTTCTTATAAAGACAAGCTCACCGTGGAGGGGGCCAAAGCAGAACAGGACCTCCAGGAGGAGATCATTGCGCGGCTCCGGGAGGCCGTGCACCTTCGTCTAAAGAGTGATGTGCCTCTGGGCGCCTTTCTTTCCGGGGGCCTGGATTCCTCAGTGGTGGTGGCTCTTATGGCCGGGATCTGCACTCGTCCGGTCAAGACCTTTTCCATCGGCTTCCCCCAGCGGGAATACAACGAAGTGCACTACGCCCGCAAGGTGGCCGCCCGGTATCAGACGGACCACCACGAGTTTCAAGTTACCCCGGACGCCAGGACCATTTTCCCTGAGTTGGTCTGGCATTACAACGAGCCCTTTGCGGACCCCTCTGCCATTCCCACCTATTACCTTTCTAAAATGGCCAGGCAATACGTTACAGTGGTCTTGAATGGCGACGGGGGCGATGAGAATTTCGCAGGTTATCTGCGCTACTCCTATATACGCCAACTTGCCATAGATGCCGGGGTCTTACCCATGCTCCGCCAGTGGTTGGGGGAGGTCAGGGTCTGGTGGGCTTTCGCCAGGCAGCATCAGTTGTGGAAGGACCCCAAAAAGGCCCTGGCGTCTTTCAGTCCCCGCCTCTTGCCTTATTACTGGACCATCACACAGATCCACGAAATCCATCAGGCACATCTCTACACGGCCGACATGAAAGCCGCCAATGCGGCCCACCCGCCCTTTCAGCTGATGCTGGAGAAGTATCGCTCCTCCGATGCCCCCTCATTCTTGGATGCCCTCCTCAACCTGGACCTAGAGCTTTACTTGCCGGAAACCCTCATGGTCAAGGTCGATATTGCCTCCATGGCTCATTCCCTGGAGGCCCGATCCCCCCTGCTGGACCATCATTTCCTGGAGTTTGTCGCGAAGATACCGGCAAGGTTGAAACTAAAAAACGGATTCCAAACCAAATACATTTTCAAGAAGGCTGCTGAGCCCTTTCTCCCCAGGGAGATTATTTACCGCCCCAAGATGGGTTTTGGGGTGCCAACCGACCATTGGTTCCGCTATGAACTCAAGGACCTGGTGCACGATACCTTGCTCAGCCCCAGAGCACTGGCCCGTAACTATTTCCGTCGCGCCTCCCTCGAAAAGATGCTGCGCCAACATCAAACTGCCAAGAAAAACTGGCAACATGTTATTTGGAATCTTTTAATGCTGGAGTTGTGGCATCAGATGTTCATTGACCGGACCTTGGCCCCGCCAGTCCAGCCTTCATCATGAAAATTCCCCAGGACTCTCCCGCCACGCCTGCACCCAGCCATTCCCACCGGATATTCGCCAAGCTGGCCTCCCTCCTCAGCGCCCGCTGGTTCATAGAGATTCTCCAGGCCATCTTCTTCATCTACCTGGCCCGGCTGAGCACCTCCACCTACGGCGAGTTCATGCTGGCCATTAATCTGGGGACCATTATCCGGCTCATCGCCGAATTCGGCCTCAACGTGCCCCTGGTGGGGCTTCTGTCCCAAAAAGACAGCCATCCCAGGGAAGTCCTGACCCAGATGCTCCTTCTCAAGGCCGGACTGTTTACCCTGGCCTTCCTGGGGGCCATAGGTTTCATGAACTGGCAACGCTATGCCTCCCCCCTCTATGAATTTGCCCTTATTATCAGCATGGCGTCCGGCCTTGAGGCTCTGACCACCACCTTTTTTACCACTCTGCAGGTGCAGGGCCGCCAGATTCAGGAGGGAAAGATCCGCGCCCTGGCCGCCCTCCTGGGGTATGGCTATGGCTTTGCCGCCATTTTCTGGGGGGCTCCCCCCCTCGCCTTAGCCTTCTTCAAGCCCATAGAGACCCTGGTCAATCTGGTGGGCGGGGCCCTATCGGTGGGTGTCAAGGGACAGTGGCCCTGGCCCTCGCTGGCGGGGCTCGGGGCCACGCTGCGCCGGGTGCTCATTTTCGCAGTCCTGGAAGTAACCGCCATCCTCTTTAACAAGGCCAATATTTTTTTTCTCCAGGGACACGCCGGCTCAGAAGGGGTGGCTCAATACAGCGCCACCTGGCAAATTGTGGATGGCGCCTCTACCCTCGCCTCCATCCTCCTCCAGAGCATCATGTTCCCCTTGTTTGTTAAATTCTGGGACGTGGACCGCCAGGAAGTGGTTCTGTTGGTCCGGGCCTCAGCCCGCTGGCTGCTGGGCGCCGGCCTGGTCCTGATGCTTGTCCTCTGGGCGGAAAGCGACCGCATAATTCTCCTCATTTACGGCCCACATTTCGGCGAGGCCATCTGGCTGCAGCGCTATCTGGTGATCACCATCTTTTTCTCCCTCCTGCACCATCTGGCCGGCTTTCTTCTGATCAGCATGCGTCTGGAGAGACTGTTGCTCATGGCTTACCTGGGAGCCCTGGCCGCCAACCTGCTGCTCTGCTGGCTGTTCATTCCCCCCAACCCCCTCTGGGGCGCTGCCCTGGCCATTATTCTCACCAAGGGCGGCCTGGCCCTGGCGACCTTCTGGTTCATGCAACGACGCCTCCAGATCTTTCCCCTCCGGGACATGGTGGTGTTGGCGGCGGCCTCCCTGACATCCCTCTCCCTTTACTGGGTCAGCCTCCTGGTCCTGCGCCGGGGCTTTGCCCTGCTGGTGGGGGTATTGGCCCTTTTGGGCCTTCTCCAATTTTTCTGGGGCATCCGAGACCCCCTCAGAAAAGCTGGAAGATAAGCAGCGTTCATGCTCTCGTGGGCAACGGCATCCTGGGTCTGATACCAAGTTGCCGTCAAAGAAGTATTTTTCTGTAGCCGCAGGCTTTACCCTGCGCCAGCACTGATGAGCAACCGGTGCCACAAACATTTACCTGTATGATAGCAACTTGGTCTGACAGGGTAAAAGGCCAGGGAGGGCCTGGACGCGGGCCGGCCCCTGGCCGAGCTGGAAGCCGCCTGGCAGGCCGACCTCAATGATTACCTGACAGCAAGTTCGGACTTCCGGCTGTACCCCTGAGGGGAATCAGTGCGAGAGACTGGGAAGGAAAAGGTGGAGGGGGAGCAAAACCCCAGATTGAAGCTATCCTCCGGATAACCCTCCTCTTAACCCTGCCGGTAAAAATTTCTTTAAAGAGCAGGTAGTCATCTTTAGGCAAATAAAAATATCTTGACATACGGTTATTTATTTTAGTAACTTCTAAATTGGATGGAGACTAACTGGGAATTAGCCTTAATATTTAAAGCCCTGGCGGCGCCAGCAAGGATCAACATGATCCAATTTCTAAAAAAACGAGCGCTGTGCGTGGGGGCATTGGCAAAAATACTGGG
>JBAQHL010000151.1:0-1585 GCA_049288295.1 Desulfobaccales bacterium | reverse complement strand
ATTATCAGGGTGGTGACGGTGCGGCAGTTGTTTGACTGCGCCGAGGCCCTGGGGAAAACCCAAAGGCCCGCCAGCGGGGGCCTGGGCATTATCACCAATGCCGGGGGGCCCGGGGTCATGGCCATCGACGCCCTGGCAGCCTGGCAGGCGGAGCCCGCGGTCCTGGGGTCAGACACCCTCAGCAAACTCAGCGAGGTCCTGCCGCCTTTCTGGAGCCACGGCAACCCGGTGGACATCCTGGGGGACGCCACCCACGAGCGCTATTTTAAGACACTCCAGGTGTGCCTGCAGGCCCCTGAGCTTGCCGGCCTGGTGATTATCCTCACCCATCAGGCCATGACCGACCCGGTCAAAATCGCCCAGGTCATCGTGCCAGAGGTGAAAAAACAGGGCAAACCCGTCCTGGCCGTGTGGATGGGCGGCGAAGACGTGGCCGAGGGCGTGCACATCCTGAGTGACGGCGGGGTGCCGGTCTACGAAACCCCGGAACAGGCCATCGACACCTTTATGGCCATGTTTTCCTACACCCGCAACCTGGAACTGCTCCAGGAGACCCCGGCCCGCCTCCCCAAGGAGCTGGAAGTCAACCAGCAGCAGGCCCGGGCTTATATTCAGGAATGCCTGAAACGCCAGTCCAAGGTGCTCACCGAGGTGGAGGCCAAGGCCATCCTGGCCGCCTACGGCATCCCCGTGACCCCCACCATTTCAGCCTCCTCGGCCCAGGCCGCGGGCCAGGCGGCCAATCACCTGGGATATCCGGTGGTGATGAAGATTCATTCCCCCCAAATTTCCCATAAAACCGAAGTGGGCGGCGTCAAGGTTGGTCTGAAAAACGAGGACGAAGTCAAGGAGGCCTTTGTCGAGATTACCGACTCCGCCAAAGCCAGGGTTCCGGAGGCCCAAATTATGGGGGTCACCCTGCAGCCCCAGGTGAAACCCATTGATTTCGAATTGATCATGGGCTCCAAAAAAGACCCCCAATTCGGCCCTTTGGTGCTTTTCGGCCTGGGGGGCATTTATGCCGAGGTCTTACGGGACGTGGCCATCGCCCTGCCGCCCCTTAATCTTATGCTGGCTGAGCGCCTTATACAGCGCACCCGGGTGTATAAGTTGCTTCAGGGCTATCGCAATCTGCCGCCGGCCGACATGGAAAAACTGGCGGAGACGCTCATACGTCTGGCCCAACTGGTGACGGACTTCCCGGAAATTGTCGAATTGGACATCAACCCCCTGTTTATCTCCAAAGGGCAGCCCCTGGCCGGGGACGCCCGTATGGTGGTGGAGGAAAGCCCGGTGCCGGCGCCCCGCCATCTCATTATTGCCCCCTACCCCAACCAGTTTGTCAGCGACTGGATGCTGGAAGACGGCACCCCGGTAAAGCTCAGGCCCATGAAATCGGAGGATGAACCCCTGGTGGCGGAATTTCTGGAGAGTTGCTCGGATGACACCATCTACTTCCGCTATTTCCGCCGCATCAAGAAGTGGACCCACGAGATGCTGATCCGCTTTACCCAGAATGACTACGACCGGGAATTGGGGATCATGGCCGTGGGCGCGCCTCCGGGGCCGGAGGTCATGATGGGGG
>JBAQHL010000150.1:0-3937 GCA_049288295.1 Desulfobaccales bacterium | reverse complement strand
CGTCGAAGCGGGCGCTGGAGGCGTAGTGGGCCCCGAAGCCGTCGCTGGAAAAGAGGATCTGCTCCTCCTTGAGGTAGGTCATCATGGAATCGGGCCAGTGGAGCATGGGGGTCTCCAGGAAGGCCAGGTTATAGCGCCCCAGGGAGAGTTCGCTGCCGGTTTTCACCTCCACAAAAGGGAAGTCCTTTTTAAAGTGGCGCATCAGCCCGGCCTTGCCCTGGGGGGAGCAAAAAATCTTCTCCGGTTTGACCCGTTCCACCACTTCGGTCATACTGCCGGAATGGTCCATCTCCACGTGATTGGAAACGATGTAGGCGATTTTCTCGGGATCCACGATCTCGCTGATGCGGCTCAGCATTTCCGAGACAAAGCCCTCTTTCACCGTGTCCACCAGGGTGATCTTATCGTCCACGATCAGGTAAGCATTATAGGTAGAACCGTCCTCGGTGCTGTAGCCGTGGAAGTCCCGGATGGTCCAGTCAATGGCGCCCACCCAATAGACGCCGGGCGCTAATTCTACAGGCATGTTGTCCTCCGTTTCAGTAATCAGTAGTTAGTAATCGGTCAGCAGTGAGTGGTGAGCGGTGAGCGGTGAGCAGTGAAAACCTTCGGGTAACCTGGCCGCGAATTACTGGTAACTGATCACTGATCACTGGCCACTGTATTGGGCGAGGGTGGGGAACCCACGGTCCCCTGATCCTCCCCGCAAAATTACCTACAAGCCCTCCTTGGCCAGTTCTTCCAGGAGGTTTTTTTGTTTTTTGGTTAAGGTGTTCGGAATATCCACAACGATGCGCACGTATTGGTTGCCCCGGCCCTTGCCGTTGGCGAGAGGCAGTCCGTAGTTCTTGAGGCGCATCTTGGTGAGGCTGTTGGTGCCGGGGGGCACCTTGAGGCTCATGGTTTTGCCGTCCAACGTGGGTACGGTGACCTTGGTGCCCAGGGCCGATTCCGTGAAGCGGATGTGCCGGTCCACATAGAGGTCGCTGCCGTCCCGTTTGAAGACGGGGTGTTCCACTTCTTTCAGCTTGACGTACAGGTCTCCTGGAGGCCCGCCGCCGAGGCTGGGGCGGCCCTTTTCCGCAATGCGCAGTCGTTTTCCTGGCAGGGTCCCCGCCGGCACCTTCACCGTCAATTTTTCTTCCTGGCTGCTCCGGGTGAAGGTAATGGGTTTTTCGGCGCCAAAGGCGATCTCGTGGAGGGTGATGGGCACCTCAATCTGCAGGTCTTCCCCTTTGGCGGGGGGAGCCATATCCTGGAAGCCGCCGGGGCCGCCATAGCGGAAGACCCGGGAGCGGCCGCCGCCCCGGGCGGCCTTTCCTCCCAAGCCGCCGAAAAGCTTGCTGAAAATGCCCTCGGAAATGCCGGCGTCAAACATGTCCCCAAAGTCAAACCCTCGGAAGATGTCCTCCTGGGAGAACTTGGCCCGGAAGGCCTGGGAGCCGAACTCCTCGTATTCTTTGCGCTTTTCCGGATTGCTCAGGACCGCGTAAGCCTCGCTGATTTTTTTGAACTTCTCCTCAGCCTCCTGCTTATTGCCCTTGGCTTTGTCGGGATGATATTTCTGGGCCAGCTTGCGGTAGGCCTTTTTCAGTTCCTCCGGGGTGGCGCTGCGGGTCACCCCCAGAATCTGGTAATAATCTTCTGCCATAGCATCATCCTGCGCAATATCCGGAATGTTCTCCTTTAACGATTTTCTTAGTATAAGAAGTTGGCGGTTTTTGTCAAGGCAACTGTAAAGATAACATTTTCATTTTATTAGATAAATCAAAAAGAATTGAAGAAACCCAGCTTCAGGGCCGAAAGGGGATTATTGAGATTCAGGTTGCGGCTGAGAGAGTAAATTAATCTGCTTGATAAATTTTTCTCTTTATGATTAAGTATCCCCATTGTAAAAGCAGGCTCCGGCTGGGGGCTGGGGCCGAATTCTCAGGTATTACAGGTGAAGGAGGATAAGCATGACGGCGTTAATCGGTGGACTGGTGGCGGTAGCGCTGGGCTTGATCAGCTTGGGCTTTTTCTGGAGAGATTTCCTTAGCTTGCTGGCCGGCACCATTCCTTTGCTGCTTCTTATGGGTGGCGCCTTGGCAGTCTATCTTGGCTACGAAGAAGCCAAGGACAAGCTCTTCAAGAAAACTGAAACCCAGCCCTATGAGCCGCCCAAGGTTTCCGAGGCTGAGGTGGAGAAATATAAGGATGAAGTCGACCGCCTAAAAAGCGAGATCGATGATCTGAAGAAAAAGAAGAAGTCTTAAAACCTACCTCAGAGTCGTAGTCAAACCGAAGAACATGGAGCGCCGCACCGGGTCTCAGGTGGTACTAGACTGAGATGCGGTGTGGTGCGTTTTTTGTTTTGGTGTCCTCCCAGGAATGATACCGAGGAGCCGGCAAACAAGCGTCTTTCTGTAAAGAGAAAAATGCAGCCGCAGGCTTTAGCGTGAAAATCCCCCGTAGCGCACCCATGTGTGCGCCCTCAGGGGCGGACACATGGGTTTGCCCCTACAACAGATTTTCATCTTCGGGGGTGAGGCAAGGCCAGCATCATGAAGGTTAGCCTGCGCCAGCACAGGCGGGACGCCTGTGCCACCATAGTCCCCTTCCAAATTGAGGGTATAAGGCAAAGATGGAAAGTGAAAAGATCGACCGCTATCTTCCCCCCTGCACTCGCCGCCTACTTTTCTTCACGACTTCTTTGAGGGCATTTTGTCAGCCGGCGTTCGGGGGGAGGCCGGTGGATTCCAGGGTGATTTCCCCGGAGGTCACTTTCACCACTTCGCCCCGGGTGGTCTCCACCAGGAGGGCCCCATCTGCAGCGATTTCCTGGGCCAGGCCCTCCACCTGGCGGGGTCCCTGGCGCACGGCCACGTATTTCCCCAAGGTAACGGAATGCTGCTTCCATTCCTCCAGAATCTCGGGAAAGCCCCGGGCCAAAAAGCGCTCATAAAGGGTTTCAAACTCCTCCAGCCAGGCCTGCAGGATGGCCAGGCGGGAAAAGGTGCGCCCGGTTTCGTTAAGGAGTGAAGTGGCCCGGCCCGCCAGTTCCGGGGAAAATCAGGGTTGTTGACATTTAATCCCAAGCCCACCACCAGGTAGCGGATCTGGTCGCTTTCGGTTTCCATTTCCGTGAGGATGCCGCCGAGTTTTTTGCCGTTCAAGATCAGGTCATTGGGCCACTTGATGCCCGGGGTGACTCCTGCGGCCCGGGTGAGGGCCCGGACCACGGCCACGGCGGTGGACAGGGTGATTTGGGGCAGTTCGGTGGGGGGCAAGGGCGGCCGCAGCAAGAGAGAAGCATAAATGCCTAAAGACGGGGGGGAAAGCCAGAAGCGGCCAAGCCGGCCCCGGCCGGTGGTCTGGGTTTCGGCCAGCACCAGGACGCCCTCGGCGGCGCCTTGAGTCCCCAGGAGTTTGGCCGTGTCGTTGGTGGACGGGGCGGATTCGAAGTGATAGATGGGACCCCGGAGGTAGGTGGTGCCGAGACGGTGAAGAACCTCCTCGGCAAAGAGCTTGTCGGGCGCGGCCAAAAGGCGGTAGCCCCGGCGGGGCTCCCCCTCGATGAGGTAGCCCATGGTTTTCAGGCGGTGAAGGCGTTTCCAGACCCCGGCCCGGCTGAGGCCCACCCGGGCCGCCAGCACCTCGCCGGAGATAAAGCTATCCTCCTCCCGCAAAAGATTGAGAAGTTCCAAAAGCCCGCGGTCCGGTCCCGGCGAGGTTGGCAGCAACGTTTATCCTTCCAATAACTGGCGCTTGAGAGAATTGTTATAGACGGCGGCCCCCAGAATACAGCCTACCACAAAACCCACCACCGCGGCGGTGAGGGTGGGGGAGACCAGGAGGGCCAGACACAGGCCGGTGAGGCCATAAGCCAGGGGTATGCCCACCTGGGCCAGGCGTTCCTGGCAGGCCGCGGCCATTAGGGTCAAAACCAGGACCAGGG
>JBAQHL010000149.1:0-2522 GCA_049288295.1 Desulfobaccales bacterium | reverse complement strand
CTTTTTGCTCACTCGATTTTTTTTGCGGTCCCAAGATATGAACGGACGGCTACATATGAGGCATATTAGCTTAGCTTTGCCGGGGATGTCCGTTGATTTAGTTGGCATGGCCTCCTCCAATCACTTTTTCTTTGCCTTGTGATGAGCAAAGATTATGCCAAACCATCAACTGACCAGTCCCCGGGAATTATACCAGGGGGCAGGTCAATCGCTTCCTTACAAGACATCCCACTACCTTGTAAACCAGACCATAGCAGTAGATCATTCCTTCAGGATGCCCTAGTGGAGCTTTTATCTATCCATCTCTGACTCCAGAGATAATTTCTATTACTAAAAAAGAGTTCATCTCAATAAATAATAACATTCTTCTGATGTTACCCACCCATGGACTTTGCATAACTCATTAATATCATAGCTATTTCTACATAAAAACGGTTGGCATCATATTTGCAATTTAGTTAAGTAAGAATCATGACACAGGGAGGAAATGGCCATGTCACAGCACGAATACTTTAATTCATACCTTTTTCCTTATTACGCAAGGTTAGAGAAAATGCATGGCAAAACGGCTACCGCCTTTTCCCAGAAGGCACTTCTATCCTTTATAGCGGAATTTCCGGACTTCCCGATCAACACAGCAAACCTGGAGTTTTTGAGAAACTGCTTCGAGCAGCATATCAACCAGGACTATGTTAAGGGTTCTTAAAACCCTGGTGGGGCCATTGGTGAGGACGTCATGAATAGGCAAGAATTTATTGAGATGTGCGTGGAATGTCCGCTTTACTTTACCATGCCTTTGAAAATGAGGCTTGAGTTCGTGAAAAGGCGGGAACAATTGTATTCATCCAATCTCCGTGAAGCTTTACTTTATTGGGTGAGAACAGGTCATTTTTCCCCATCAGACCAAGCCATGCTCGCGCAAGACCAAGAGAGGAAGTATGGCCATTCGCATCTTTATTGCTGATGACCACCAGATTCTGCGCCAGGGCTTAAAGACCCTTTTAGAAAAAGAGCCTGACATGGAGGTGGTGGGCGAGGCGGAGGACGGGCTTAGAACCGTAATTATGGTAAGAGAGCTTCTCCCCCAGGTGGTTGTCATGGACATCAAGATGCCGGACTTGAACGGCATTGAGGCCACCCGGCAGATCCTCTCCGAGCTATCGGACGTCAAGGTCATTGCTCTCTCCATGTATGCTGATCGCCGCTTCGTGACTGATATGCTCAAGGCTGGGGCTTGCGGCTATCTCCTCAAGGAATCCGCCTTCGAGGAACTGGCCCAGGCCATCCGACTGGCGATGTCCAACAAGACCTACCTAAGTCCAGAAGTGGCTGAGGTGGTGGTCAAAGACTATGTCACACATGACCTCGGCCCCAGACAGCCAGCCTCCTCCTTGCTTTCCGGCCGGGAACAAGAGGTATTAAAACTTATAGCCGAGGGCAAAAGGACCAATCAAATTGCAGAACTTTTATACATTGGTGTTAAGACAGTTGAGACTCACATTCAGAAGATTAAACACAAATTAGGAATATCCAGGATTGCTGAACTTACCAAGTATGCTATCCGGGAAGGCCTCACCACTTTGGAAGACTGACTTTTCAACCCCTTCTTCCTGAGCCTTGCGCTCGTCAATGAAGTTCTAAAAAACCTGACTCTTGAAAGCTTGCGGTCACTTGCCAGCCCTTGCAGTTATCATCGGCCCCGCCAGAATTGCAGATCTGATTTGCATATCGAAATGGACTGTTTCGGTTGGGAGAATTTTCAGGCGCCAGGGGCATGAGGAGGCAGAGAAAGGCTTGGTCATCGCAGGGGGATCTATTGACCCAAAAGGAGTTGATATTTTCTGGTTATCTGAAGGTGCATGCCACTCAGGAGAAAAGGGTTACAGAGAAGGGTATATGAGGCATACCTGGAGGAGCCCTAAAGACACAAAAGAAAAGTGCTCCTCCCTCTCAAACGCCGGAAATCCAAGCCTCCCCCGATTACACCCGAACCGGTCCTTCAGCTGGGCCATCCTCAGAAGTATCCTGAGGGGAGGGCCTGGGGGTAGTGGTTACCCACAGTTAACGTAACCAGGTAATTGAGGTGTCCCTGGGATGGCATTTCAAACTGCGCTGCCCTTAATGAGGAGCCTCAAAGGGTCATTTTTTGGTGTCCATAAAGGTGTCCATGACTGCGCCAAAGATGGCAAAATTGGACATGAATGGTACAAACGGCAGATGGGCTAACCTGCTGATATCACAAAAAAGAGGCAACTTAGTGCAAGTAGCGCCAAGCTGCCTCAATAGCACTGCAAAACCGTTATTCACCGGTTCGGATCCGGTTGCCGCCTCCAGTTTAATCAGTTAGTTTTTCCATGTCCAAGGATCTGTTACCCTTGGTTATTGACGAGTTTCCTCCTGATTTTATTAAACTCCTTAAATTCCCCTACACGCCTTGACCATCTTTCGATCTCATTTAAATCTATGAGATATTTTTTGCCATCAGCACAGCCTGGTCTAAACTTTGGCGTTCTCCCCAGTGA
>JBAQHL010000148.1:0-5367 GCA_049288295.1 Desulfobaccales bacterium | reverse complement strand
ATGAAAAACCTCCTGGACCTGATTCAGGAGGGCAATATCGGCCTCATGCAGGCCATCAAAAAGTTCGACCCCTACCGGGGGATTAAGCTTTCTTATTACGCCAGCTTCTGGATCAAGGCGTATATTTTAAAGTTCATCATGGATAACTGGAAGCTGGTGAAAATCGGCACCACCCAGGTCCAACGCAAGCTGTTTTACAACCTCAAGCGGGAGAAAGAAAAACTTCGGGCCCTGGGATATGAGCCCGGCCCCAAGCTCCTCTCTGACGTCCTCCATGTGCGGGAGGAGGATGTGGTGGAAATGGAACAGCGCCTGGGAAGCTGGGAACTTTCCCTAGACGCCCCCCTCAAGGAAGGCTCCGAGGAGTATCACAAGAATTTTTTACCGTCTGATGAGCCGCAAGTGGAGGAAATACTGGCGGATGCGGAACTCAAGGGTGTGTTCCGCCGGAAACTGTCGGAGTTCCGGGAATCGTTGAACGACAAGGAAACGGACATCCTGGACTCCCGTCTTTTGTCGGAAAAGCCCCTGACGCTTCAGGAGATCGGGGCCCGTCACGGGGTTTCCCGGGAGCGGGTGCGCCAGATCGAAGACCGGCTTATCAAGAAACTCAGGCACTTTCTCAGGAGTGAAATTCCCGATTGGGAGGAGCATCGCACTTCTGTTCGGGATTAAGGAATACGAGCATCTATCCATGTACTTGCCATGCTGAGATTAATTGTCACTGAAAACCGGGAAAAAAGACGGCCAACCGCACCTGTTGTCCTCTGCCTTGCCACTTTGGTCCTATTTGGGTGGCTGGGAGGCTGTAAGACCATGCATCCTCCCGACAAGATGGCCAAACGCCTGGAAAAAGCTCCCAAAGTGGAGCCTTCCAAAGGCGAGTCCTATTACCATTACCTGAAGGCCCAGCGTTATCTCCTGGATGAGGATATCATGGGGGCCATCCGGGAGTACGAGGAGGCGGCCAAATTCGACCCCACCTCGGCTGATTTGAATATTGAGCTGGCCATCTTGTATCAGCGCCACGGTGAGATGGCCAAGGCTCTGGGCTACGTGGAAAAGGCCCTGAAGGCCGACCCCAAGAATCAGGAGGCCCATTTTCTCCTGGCAGGTTTGCATGTGGGTTTGAACCAGCTCCAGGAGGCCATTGCCAGCTACGAGCGCGTCCTCGTCTTGAACCCCAAGAACCGGGAAGCCCGCCTCTTTCTGGCGACCCTGTATGCCCAACAGCGCCGTTTTCCCCAGGCCATCAGCACCATCCAGGAAATCATCAAACGGGAGCCCCACCTGGCCGTGGGGCATTACTACCTGGGGTGTTTTTACCTAGAGATGAATCAGCTTGACAAGGCCAAAAACGAGCTGAGCCAGTCTCTGAGCAAGGATCCGGAGTTTGTCCCGGCCATGTTCGACCTGGCTTTGGTCCACGAGCAGGAAAAGCAGTATGCCCGGGCCTTGGCCATCTACCGCCGCATCCTGACCCAACAACCCAGCAGTTCCCGGGCTTGGGCGGGCATCGGCCGGGTTTATCTCATGACCGGCAAGGACAAATTAGCCATCAAGGCCCTCCAAAAGGTGAAAAGCCTGGAGAAGGACAATCCCAGCGCCTTGCTGCAGGTGGGTCTCATTCTCCTGGAACAAAAGTTACACGACGATGCCATCCGGGAAATGCGCCAGTTGCTCACTTTGCCCCGCTTTAAAAATCAGGCCCGGTTTTTTATCGGCACTGCCCTGGAAGAAAAAGGGGAGCCCCAGAACGCCATCCAGATGTATCTGGGGGTGGAGCGGCCCTCGGAGCTTTATGTCCCGGCCCGGCTGCGGCTGGCTTATCTTTATTACCAGGACAAGAGAAAAGACCAGGCCCGGCGCATCCTGGAGGAAATAAAGGGCGTGGCCCCGGACCGGGAAGAGATTTATCTCTCCATGGCCTACTTCTATGAGGAAGAGGGCCTGTGGCACCGGGCCATAAACGTCCTGGAAGAGGGGGTGCAAAAGGCGCCCAAGTCGGCAGAACTTTATGCCCGCATGGCCCTGATCCACGAAAAACAAAAAAATCGGCCGGAAAGCATCAGACTCATCAAGAAGGCCCTGGACCTGGAGCCGGACAACCCCGATGTTCTCAACTTTTTAGGCTATAGTTACGCAGAAGAGGGCATTAATCTCGAGGAAGCGGAGCGCCTTATCCTGAAGGCCCTGGCCTCCAAGCCGGAGAGCGGCCAGATTATCGACAGCCTGGGGTGGGTCTATTACAAAAAAGGGCTCTACGACAAGGCGGTGGTGGAATTGGAGAAGGCCTATCAAAAACTCTCCACCGACGCCACCATTGCAGAGCATTTGGGTGACGTCTATTTAAAGCAAAACCGTTATCAGGATGCCCTGCGGATGTACAGGAAGGCCTTATATCTGGAGAACGCCGACATCCGCCGCCTAAGGAAAAAAATTGACACCCTGGAGCGGCGGCATCGGCACCAAGTCCTATGAAAAAGCGATTTGTCATCCTTGTCCTGGCTTTGACCATGGTGGCGGGTTGCCGGGCAGGCCTGCGCCCCACGAGCCGCCCCACCGCCGCCCCTCCCCTCTCCGCTGAACAGATCTTTTCCCAACTCAAGGCGCGCCAGGGAACCCTGAACGCCTTCGATGCCAGGGGTCGACTTACCTTAATCTCCCCGGAGCAAAACGCCACCGGCACAGCCCTCCTCAAAGGAAAGCTGCCCGAGACCCTGAAAGTGGATATCAAGGATCCCCTGGGGCGGGCCGTGCTCAATTTTTATACTGACGGCCAGGTGGTGGAAATCCTCTTTCCCCGGGAAAATAAACTTCTCCAGGGACCGGCCACTCCCACGAACCTGGCCGCCTTTATTCCCCCAGGGGTTAAGGTTAATCAGGTCCTGCGGCTGTTGGTGGGCGATCTGCCTTTCAGTCAAGGGCCCCCCAACCGCATGACCTCAGAACCCGGCCTCTACGTTCTGGAATGGGTGAAGAGTGACGGCTCCCTGCAGGAGCGCCTGTGGGTCTCCACCGATGAGGTGCAGCCCCGCAAGGCGGAATGGTATGGGGCTAACGGCCAATTGGCCTTCAGCGCCGAGCTGGGGGAATTCGGCCACCTGGCCCCCGGCCGGCCTCAGCAGGTCAAGCTGGTGACTGCCAACCCAAGGGTGGAACTGCGCCTGACCTACAGGGAGTTTACGCCTAATCCTGCTTTAAGCCCTGCCGAGCTGGCAGTGCCAAAACCGGCGGGGGTAATGGTGCAGCCGCTGAAGCCATGAGGTTTCTGGTGGATCAATCCCTGAAGGGTTTGGCCAAGTGGCTCAGACTCGCAGGTCTTGATGCCGCGGTAACCGACTTCTCCCCTGATGGGAGAGCCCTTCCCGCCCCGGCGCCCGGCACGGTCATTTTGACCAGAAAGGCGGGACCAGGTCAGGCCCAGCGGGATGACGTGCTTGTCCTGGCTGCCAATGACCCCGAAAACCAACTGGCGGAGGTCATGCGGCGCCTGAAGCTCAGCCGCGCAGACCTGGCTCCCCTGAGCCGCTGCGGGGAATGTAACGACCTCCTCCTGCCGGCGCCGCGGGAAAAGGCCCTCGGCTCGGTTCCCGACCACATCTTTCACACCCAGGCGGAATTTTTCCAGTGCCCCCGCTGTGGACGCTTTTATTGGTTCGGGAGCCATCCCGCCCGTATCGCCGCCAAGCTGGCGCAGGTGCTGGAAGATGAGCACGGGAGCCGGAAAGGAGCCTCTCATGACCTCTGATGCCCCCAACCAGGGCGGCACGCTTTTTTCTGCCATCCTCCGTTTTCTGAAAATCTTTACCCTCAACTCCTGGCGACGACTTCTGATTCTGGGCCGCTACCTGCTCATCGGCTTCCAGAACTTGCGCCTGCGCCGGGCTTGGCGCCTCTTGGGCAAACGCATGCACCAGGTGATGGAAGGGGGCGAAACCAACCCCATGGCCACCGAAGAAGTGCAAAACAGCCTCACCAGGGTCCAGACCATCCAGGGGGCCAAGGATCGGCAGTATCAGGTCATTGCGGCTTTGCGGGGGAAAATCCGGGGCAACCGGGCGGGGGAGGCGCCGGCGCCGCCGGAGGCTGAACCTGCCGCCGCAGGAGACGACGGGCCGGAGAAATCTTAAAACTTAATACGGTTTTCTGTTTTCGGTTTTCTGTTTTCGGTTTTCGGTTTTCGGTGAAAATTATCTAAAAGGAACAATGGCTTGTGTGTTTCCTTTGTTTCATTTCAATGGGAAATTATTATAAGCCCCTTAAGCCTTTCCAACATGTAGCCGCAGGCTTCACCTGGGCTTACACAGGCTGGAAAGCCTGTGTCACCGGCTATTAACTTGGCAACCGAGTAATACCAAGTTCCCATCAAACAAGTATTTACCTGTGGGGCGCGGCTTGCCGTGCCCAAACGGAGGCTTAGCCTCGTGGCTACATTTTTCCTTTCTCAGGTGGAACACAATGATGGGTTTTCTAAGAAATATGGTATTTTCAAATAGATATGAGATTTAAACTGCACAGTCTGCGGGGCTGCCCTTAATTTTTTCCAGCGCGTGGGGCAAAGCCGGCAGAACCGCCTCCAGGCTTTCGGTGGCGCCCCTTAAACTGCCGGGCAGATTGATGATGAGGGTCTGGCCCCGGATGACGGCTACAGCCCGGGAGAGCATGGCGTGGGGAGTTTTGGTGAGTCCGGCCAGGCGCATGGCTTCGGGGATGCCCGGCACCAGGCGCCCGGCCACCGCCAGGGTGGCCTCGGGGGTGAGGTCCCGGGGTGCAGGGCCTGTGCCCCCGCAGGTTAAAATCAGGTCGAGCTTGTCCTCATCGGCGAAGGCAACCAACGCCGCCACAATCTGCTCGTACTCGTCCGGCACTATCTGGTAGCGGGCCACCGCAAAACACTGAGGATCAAGGAGTTCCCCCAGGGCCGGGCCGGCAGTGTCCTGCCGCTGGCCTGCCGCGCCCTTGTCACTTATCGTGAGAATTCCCACCCGGAACATCAAGCACCTCGATCAGATCCCCGGGCCGCACCACCCCGGCTTTTTCCACGCTGGCGAAAACCCCCTCCCGGGGCATGATGCAGTCCCCCACCAACTCCCGGATGGCGCAGCCATGGTGGCAGGCCTTGCCGATCTGGGTGATGGTCAGTTCCGCTTCCTTGCCGATGCGCAGACGCGTGCCCACGGGAAGTTTATCCACCTCCAGGCCCCGGGTGGTGATATTTTCGGCAAAATCCCCGGGCTTGACGTCCGCGCCCGCAGCCCGCATCCTGTCGATACCCTCCAGGGCCAGGAAGCTCACCTGACGCTTGCCCCCCTCGGCGTGGGCGTCGCCTCTAACGCCGTGATCCACCACCAGTTCCACCTCGGG
>JBAQHL010000147.1:0-2305 GCA_049288295.1 Desulfobaccales bacterium | reverse complement strand
CGGTTACCAAAAGCGCATCGGCCTCAGCTACGGCCCGCGGGAGCGCCATAAACTTGATGTTTATGTTCCAGATGGGGAAGTTCGTGACCGGCCGGTGGTGGTTTTCTTTTATGGGGGCTCCTGGCAGGCCGGCCGGCGCCAGGATTACCTCTTTGTGGCCGAGGCCCTGACAGCCCGGGGATGTATTGCCGTAATTCCTGATTACCGGGTCTATCCAGAAGTTACCTTTCCTGAGTTTATCGAAGACGGGGCCCGGGCCGTGGCCTGGGTCCGCACCCATATCGGCGAGTTCGGGGGAGATGGGGTGAAACTCTTCCTCATGGGGCATTCGGCGGGGGCTTACATAGCGGCCATGTTGGCCCTCAACCCGAGTTACCTGGAGCAGGCAGGATGGCCCGCCCATCATCTGCAAGGGTTTGTGGGACTGGCCGGGCCCTACGATTTTTTGCCTCTGAAAAGCCCCAGGTTAATCAAGATATTTGGGGGCGCGGACGGCATTCCTGAGACCCAGCCGGTCACCTTTGCCAACCCCGAGGCTCCCCCCGCGCTCTTGCTCCACGGCGGCAGTGACAGACTCGTCAGCCCTCACAACACCGAGCGCCTGGCCCAGCGCCTCAAGGAGGCCGGGGGCAGGGTGGCGACCAGGATTTATCCGGGTCTGAAGCACATCCGGCTGCTCATCGCCCTGGCCAGCCCGTTCCAAAACGGTGAACCCCTCATGGATGATATTGCCCGGTTCATTCACGACGAAACCGAGGCCAGGCAACCGGAGGATATTGGAGTGTCCTGATATTTGCCCAGAAACCTGGGAATCGGGAAAACTCTCCCAACCTGTCATCCTGATTTCTGGCAGCGACTAAACAATCCCATGACTATCTGATCTCAGGAGACCCTTCGCACCACTCAGGATAGCAAGCTTGTTTAGGCCAGGCCGATCTCCATTTTGGTCTGTAATTTGTCCCAAAACCTTCTCAGATTGACGATGGCCCGGGTGTGGGTGCCCTCCCCCACCTTTTCCCGGTTGTCGAAGACCTCCAGGTCAAAATCCAGCCAGCGTCCCCTTACCTTTACCAGTTCAGCCCGAGCCGTCACCCGCACCCCTGTGGGTGTGGCGGCCAGATGCTTGACCGTGAGAGCCGTGCCCACCGTCATGTGGCCCGGCTCCAACGTCGGGTCCACGATATTCCTGGCCGCGGCTTCCATGAGGGCCACCATAATGGGGGTGGCCAGGACTTTTACCCCGCCGCTGCCCAAATGGACGGCAGTGTGCTGGTCTTCCACCAAAAGCGATTCTTCGTGCACCATTCCCGGTTTGAGGTCAGACATGGAATTCTCCGTGCGAATAATCTCCGCATCTGATGAATTTTTGTTTGGCGGGCAGTGCCCGCTCTACACAATAAGCTAACTGCTGCCTACTGACTGCTGACTGCTGACTGCTACTAGAGCCAGTCCGGATTCCCCCACAGCACCAAATCTCTCCCCACCTGATGGAAAGAAACCTGGGTCAAACCGGGAAATTTTTCTGAAGGCAGATGCGGGGAGGACTCCAGAACCCTGAGGCCGCCCACCAGCACCGGCGCCACCGTAACAATCACCTGGTCCACCAGCCGGGAGGTAATAAAGCTGGTGATCACCTGGGCGCCCCCCTCCACCATCAGGGAGGTTATGCCCATCTCCCCCAGTTTGGCCAAAAGGGCTTCGAGGTCGATGCCGCCGCAGGAACCCTCCGGCA
The DNA here is from genome assembly GCA_049288295.1 of Desulfobaccales bacterium. GTDB lineage: Bacteria > Desulfobacterota > Desulfobaccia > Desulfobaccales > 0-14-0-80-60-11 > JBGSLA01. The sequence goes on along the minus strand of JBAQHL010000147.1, from coordinate 573 downwards.
GTCTAAAAACCCTGGCGCCCCGCTTTTCCAGATCTTCCTGCCGGGAAGCCTCCGCCGAGAAGGTGGTGATGACCCAGGGGAGGTTGCCGTCCTTTAAGAGGTTGGCATAAGAGGGGAAGCGCAGGCGGCTGTCCAGCAGCACGGGCTGGGGGTTCTTGCCGGGAACCAGGCGCACGTTCAGACGGGGGTTGTCCGCCAGCACGGTGCCGATGCCCACCAGAATCGCATCATGCGCGGTCCTGAGACTATGCGTGAAGGTCTGGGACTCAGTGCAGCTGATGGCCAGGGGATGGCCGGGCCGGGCCGCAATGGAGCCGTCAAGACTCTGGGCGTAGGTTAACGTCACCAGGGGCCGCTTTTGCTTCCGGCAGCAGGAAAGAGCCGCAGCAGGAATCTCCTTCAACTTGAACAGCAGGACCTGATCGTCGGAAAAGCTGCCTGAGGGCTGATCCAGATTCAAAAGGTGGTGAAGGCGCTCCGCCTTGGTGCGCAGGTAATCGCAATTATCTGGGGTTACTCGGGAAATGAGGGGGATTCTCTCGGTGACCTCAATCCCCAGGCCCTCCAGGCTGT
>JBAQHL010000146.1:0-3338 GCA_049288295.1 Desulfobaccales bacterium | reverse complement strand
TTCCCTCACCGGGACTCTGTATCCGGGCGTGGCCGCCGGAAACGGCAGCCAAAATGACGTGGCCAGCCTGGAAATCTTCCAGGATCATCCTCAGGGGTCTCTGGGCGGGGCTTTATCCTTCCAGGGGGAGGACGATAACGCATGAAACGGGACTGGCTCGTCTACCTGGTGATTTTTTCCCTGGCATTGAACGCGGGGACCATCGGTTCCCTGGTTTATATGAATTGGCATGGCCGGCCGGGGCCGCCGCCCCCGCCGGAGGAAGCTCCCTTGCCGTTTCGCCAGCTCCTGCGGGAGCTCGACCTGGATCGCCAGCAGCGCCAGACCTTGAAAGAAATAGCCCCGGCCCACTGGCGCAAGGTCTTTGAGCTGCAGGGGGAACTGGTGCAGCAGCGCCAGGAATTGTTTGCCCTTATCAGGCAAGAAAATCTGCCGGAGTGGCCGCCGGTGCAGGCCAAAATTCGGGGGATCGGCAATCTCTGGGTCCAACTTGAAGAGGAAAAGGTCCATCACCTCATGGCCGTTCAAAAAAATCTTCGGCCGGAGCAACGGCAAGTGCTCATTATCCAACTGGAGAAGCGTCTCCCCCAATGCTGTCCCACAGAGCCGGGGCGGGGGCGTGGCATGATGCAACGCAGTCGCAACGGCTTTGGGCCCGGCCCGTCCGGCCCCATGGGGCCGCCCGGTTTCAGATAACGCTTCTCCATCGACCATATATTACGCAATCTATAAGGAGTTCATCATGCAGAAAAGCACATGGCTTATGACCATGGTGGGGCTGTTCCTGGCCGCCACCCTCGTCTGGGCCGTCCCCGGTTTTGCCCAGACCCGGGGGTGGACCTGCCCCAGGGGCAACACCCCCGGCACCGGACAAGGCAGAGGCGGCGGTCCCGGCTACTGTCAAAATTATAACGCTCAGACCTGTCCCCAGTATGGACAGGGGAAACAGGCCCGGCAACGGGGTTGCGGCCGCTGGAATAATCCCCAGGCCTCGGCAACCTCAAGCCCCCAGAATCAACCTCAACCAACCGTTCCTCAAAGCGGCAATTAATCCCCCTAACCCCGCCCCCGCCCGGCACAACCCCGGGCGGGGTTTTTTGTTTTTTTCCCGGACATCCCCTGAAAAGAAGACTTTCATAAAAAAAATTCTCTATAATTTCTTATGACTGTTTTGTGAATGGACAATTCCACTTTCCGGTGAGGCCAAAGATGACCATGAAGGATAACCCCCTGGAAATCATGACTTTTGCTGACGTTCTCCGGGAAATGGATATTGAATTTCTTGTCTCCGGGGAATACGGCATCCTGGTGGAAGAGGCCACCAAGTTCCTTGATCACCCGCGCTTTTTGTTCCTTGATGTCCGGACCAAAGAGGAACATGATCACCTGGCCTTTCCTTTTGCGTTGCAAATTCCCATCAACGAACTACCCGACCGGCTGAACGAACTGCCCCAGGACAAATTCATCATCACCTTTTGTCTAACCGGATTCCGGGCTGCCATGGCTTATGCTTTTTTAAGGACGCAGGGCATTGATGAGGTCAAGGCCCTCAAGGGGAGACTAGATAATTTGGCCGGCGCCATGACCCCTGGGCGCTTTTTTAAGCTGGCGGTTTAGATCCTGGAGGATCAGAGCTGTCCTTTCAGCCCCAGGACAATTCAGCAATTGCAGCAATTTTCTTCTCTGCGCTTGATTCGCCTGCCGGTCGCATTATAATAAGCAGGAAGCCTGCCGCTTATCGGTCTCTTAAGCGCACCCCTAGCTCATCCGGAGGGCCTGACCCATGTCGAACCCCGCCGATGTGACCCGGCTGGCGCAGCTTGCCGCCCTGATCCGCCATTACATCCTCACCGCCACCACCAATGCCGGCTCCGGCCACCCCACCTCCTCCTTGTCCGCAGTGGAGCTCATGACCGCCCTCCTGTTCGGGGGCTTTTTCCGCTACGACCCCGACCGGCCCCAGTACCCCAACAACGACCGCCTGATCTTTTCCAAGGGGCACGCCACGCCTTTGTTTTATGCCCTGTGGGTGGCGGCCGGCAGGCTGGCGGGCGAGGACATGGAAACCAGCTACCGCAAGTTCGGCAGCCCGCTGGAAGGTCACCCCACGGTCATCTTCCCGTACGCGGAGGCTGCCACCGGTTCCCTGGGCCAAGGTCTTTCCGTGGGGGTGGGCATGGCCCTGAACGCCAAAAAATTGGACAAGCTCCCTTACCGCACCTATGTCCTTATGGGTGACAGTGAAATGGCTGAGGGCTCGGTGTGGGAGGCCATGGAGATTGCGGCCCACTACCAACTGGATAACCTGGTGGGCATCCTGGACATCAACCGCCTGGGTCAGAGGGGAGAGACCCTTTACGGCCATGATGTTTCCCAGTTTGTCAACCGGGTGTCGGCCTTCGGTTGGGGGGCCATCCCGGTGGACGGCCATTCCCTCCGGGAAATCCTGGCGGCTTACCAGAAAGCCCAGACAGTGACGGGGAAGCCGGTAATGATCCTGGCCAAGACCATCAAGGGCAAGGGCGTATCCTTCATAGAAAACCAGAACGGCTGGCACGGCAAAGCCCTGAACCAGGAGGAGTGCCAGCGGGCCCTGGCGGAGCTGGGGGAGGTGGACCTCACCGTCCGGGGGGAGCTGGCCAGTCCTGAGGAATTCACTTTTGATAAGCCGCGCTCCGTGCCGGTGGCCCCCTTCGATTACGACCCCAACTCCAAAGTGGCCACCCGTAAGGCCTTCGGCAATGCCCTGGCCCGCCTGGGCCCCACCAATCCCAACATTGTCAGCCTGGACGGGGAAGTGAGCAACTCCACCATGGCGGAGATTTTCACCGCGGCCTGCCCGGACCGGTTTTTTGAGATGTACATCGCGGAGCAAAATATGGCCGGAGTGGGGCTGGGCTTGGCGGTGCGGGGCAAAATCCCCTTTGTTTCCAGTTTTGCCGCCTTCCTCACCCGGGCCTTCGACCAGATCCGCATGAGCCAGTACTCCGACCCTAACCTCAACTTTGTGGGCTCCCACGCCGGGGTGTCCATCGGTTGGGACGGCCCTTCCCAAATGGGCCTGGAGGACCTGGCCATGTTCCGCACCCTGGGAAACGGGGTGGTGCTTTATCCCGCAGACGCAGTGGCCACCGAGCGCCTGGTGGAGCAAATGGTGAAGCACCATGGCCTCATGTACCTGCGCACCACCCGGGAGGCGACCCCTCTTCTTTACAGCCCGGATGATGAATTTCAAATCGGCGGCTGCAAGGTGCTGCGCCACAGCCCCCAGGACAAGGCCACGGTGGTGAGCGCCGGCATCACCCTGTTTGAGGCCCTGGCGGCCTACGATGCTTTAA
>JBAQHL010000145.1:0-6996 GCA_049288295.1 Desulfobaccales bacterium | reverse complement strand
GTGTCAACCTCAGGGCCTGCACGGTCTGTCCCCTGGACTCGGCGACTGACTGTGTGGCCCACCCCCACTGAGTCATGAACCAAAACGCGCTCAGACTAATGATCGCCAACACTCGCCTGGGTATGCTCACGGTTATTTTCCTGCCAGCCGCCGCTTAACTTCAGGAATCCGATCCCCTACCCTGAAAGAAGACCGGGAAACCCGGGGCTTGGTCATGCCGTACATGGCTACCGGGAACATTAATATGGAGAACATGGTGCGATGGCGCATGGCGGAACCGGCATTGGCCTGCAACACGCCGCTGGTGGCAAAACCGACAAGGAGAAAGGTCAGTAGAGCCGCCGTGAGTCTGCACTGGCGCCGGAAGAGCGGTTTAATCCCTTTCAGAAAATACCAGCACACCAACATCATCCAGGTGGAGTCCAATATTCCCAGGGCTTGTTTGGGAGAAGTTACCTGCCAGGGCAAAGGGGAAAACATGAAATAAAAGGTGGCCAGGGGCATTACCCTGACCACGTCTGGATAGGAGGAATATTTCACTCCCTTCAGGTAGGCTGAGCCGGCGTCTTCGGAAATGCGCAGGCGCTGGTTCATGCCCCCAACTTCGCAAAATTGGGTAGCCTCCTGCTCGAGTTGAGTCTGGGCGGCATAATACTTGCCGAACAGGAAAATACTGGCGCTGCCGACAACCATCACCAGGATGATAAAAATGGTTCTGAGGGTGCGGTGCAACCTTTTACCCTGGGGGCAACCCTCGGGATAGGTCATCCAATAAACAAATACCGCCAGACCACAGAGAAGCATCAGCGGAGGCCGCAACCACGCCAGGTAAAGAAAACTTCCCAGAATAGCCAGCCCCAATCCCAGGTGTGCACCCAGGTTTCCCCGAGTTTTTGCTTCACCAAGCAATCGAAAAAACAGAGTGATGCCAAAGGCAATCATCATATCCCGGTTCAGGGTCGTGCTCAGTATCCAGCCATAAGGATACAAAGCCATGAGGGTCACGGTGTAATTGGCAATGCGCTGATTAAACCACTGACTGGCCAAACGGTGGAGGTTCAGGATGACGCCTAATCCCATGACGGTATTTAAGAGTTGGCCCAGCAGTTCAGATTCTCCGAAAACGTAGTACAGCAGACCTAAAGGAAGGGTGTAGGCTGCATAGGGTTTGAGGATATGGGGAAGATTCCCCAGGAAATCCGCCTTTAACAGAGCGGCGATTTGGGCGCTGAGGTTCTGGTATTTCTGTGCATCGTAGGCCGCGAGATCCAGCCGGAGATACCATTTAATGGTGATGAGCACCAAACAAATGCAAAAATAGCCGAGCAGGGTCCAGGCCAAGGCGTCGTCCCGCCGCTGTATCTGGCGGAGCAAAAAGGCGATGATGATGGCAGCAAAGGCCAGGCAACTCAGCCATTGCACCAGGGAAGTCTCCATGTTGTCTGCCCCCCCTGCAATTGGGTTGTTGGGTTGGCCCTGACTTCAGCTTGACAGGCTCGAAGGTGCAGCCAGGCCCAGGTAAAATGCCTCCAGTTGCGCGGCGATCTTGGTGATGTCGAATTCCTGCTGGATACGGGCCCGAGCGGCCTGGGCCCGACGTTGCCGTTCCTGGGGGGGCCAGTCCAATACTTCCCCGATGGCGCGGGCCAGCTCCCCGGGAGCCTGCGGCGGGGTCGTCAGGCCGGTTTCCCCCACCATGAGGCCGGAGTCCCCCACATCGGTGACCACACAAGGCACCCCGCAGGCCATGGCCTCCCCGATAACGTTGGGGGAGCCTTCCCCGAAGGCGGAGGAAGACACAAAAACATCCAGGGCCGAAAGCAGGCGGGGCATATCAGTCCTTTCTCCCAGAAGGCAGAGGCGTTCCGGAGGGAGCGGGATTTCCCGGAGAAGGGCCGCAAAGGTTGGGTTATTTGCGGTGACGCCGTTACCCCCCATCAGTATGCAGGTCTTTGGGTGCCGTGCCGTGACCTGCTGGGCGGCCTTTAAAAACACGGCATGGTCCTTCTGAGGGTCAAAGCGTGCCAACATACCCACAAGGGGGGTTTCCGGAGCAAGCCCCAGTTCCTGCCGCACCTCCCGGTAGCTTGACCTGAGGGGCTGAAAGCGGTTGAGGTCATAGCCGTTGGGCATGATCACCATTCGAGCCTCGTCATACCCCTGGCGGGCATGGGCCTTAAGTCCAGCCTGAGAATTAACCAAGATCTTCTCCAACCCCCGGGACAGCAAGGCGCAAAGCCGTACTGTAAGGCCGGTGGTCCAGGCGTACTGGCTGAAATCCATGTGAGATTGCTGAAGATTCCACAGGATAAGGGGAACCCCGGCCCATTTGCCGGCCAGGAAACCCATGAGATCGGCGTGATACAGGTAGGTCTGGAGGATGTGGGGCCGGTGCCTTTTGATCAGGCCCCTGAGGCGCCACAGAGCCCTGAGGTTTGGGCGCCCTTTTTGCATTCCTAGACTTATAACCGGAATGCCCTTCTCTTTAAGGAGTTCTCCGACCTTGGCAGGAGGAACCAGGGAAACTACCGTGGAAGCAACCTTCTCCGGATCAAACCGGGTAACCGTTTTGTAAAGATGCATTTGGGCCCCACCCACATTCAGGCTTGTGATCAAATGCATGAGGCGTAATGGTGTTTTTTTTGGCGCCACGTCCATCTCCTCAAGGGGTGCCATGTCCAAAGTGGCCGTTTGGCAAATAGTAAAGTGGTTAACGGCTCTTAAAGTAAATCGAACCATCCTGGAGATAACTTTAGAGAAATTGGAGAACTGCAGGAAAAAGTTGAAGATATTTGGACTTATTAACGGGAGAGAGACCCCTCCCCCCTGGCCTCCGGCTTTCTGGAGAAAAGGGGGGAAATCCACGATTCCCTGAAGGAACGAGCCTGCCCTGACTTCTTGTTGAGCCATTATGCCTGAACCTTGAGAAAACGGTGGCAGAAATTAGGTTAAGCTTTTTCCCTTTGAGCTACAAGGTTATCCAGATACGGGAGGCTTGCCCCCCGGGGATTTTTCGGCGATGCAGACAATAAAGCCAGCGGTGCGCTGATCCAGCGGCAGCTCCGGGCACATCCGCCGAAGGGAACTGCTCAGGGCGGTGGCCCCCTTGAGGCCCTTGAAAAAACAGTTTCTCGGCCACCCCCGCCAACGACTCCCGGGGTTCACCACAGAGAAGTGCAAAAAGGCCAAATACTCACAGAAGCGCACATGCAGCCCGGCTCCTAAGTGAGCCTGAGCCAAACTTTCCCGGTGGAGAGGGGTGTGGACCGCCATGAACTCCGGGCTTACCAGGGCCTGAAATCTTCCCAACCAGCCGGTGAAGTTGGGCACTATGGTGAGGACCAAGCCCCCTGGTTTTATAAAGGCCGCCATCTGAGATAAAGTTATCGCCGGGTCTTCGAAATGTTCCACCACCCCATTGGAGAGCACCAAATCAAAGGACTCCAACAGCCGGGGATCAGGAGAAAACATGTCCTGGTGGAAAATCTCCCCTGACACGTTCTCCCGGGTCAAAAGGGCCCGGGATTGAGCACAGCCCAGTTCGGAATAATCCAACCCGGCAACTTCATACCCCCACTGCCGGGCAAAATAAGGGAGCCAGCGGGACAGAGCGCAGCCGATCTCCAAAAGGCGCAATGGTTTTGAGGTCACACCGGGGAGGTGCCCCTGCCACAGGTGATGAAACTCCTGGTAGAACCAGGCCCGGGGGCCCCGGCCTGACACCTGGATGGGAGGTGGGAGTCTTTTCCCTTGCCAGAATTGTGTCCAGAATTGTTCCCCAGCTTTATCCATGGATGTCTTTCTTTCCAAAAGGCGCCCACTCAGACCGCAGGTTTTTCCGCCACCACCCAGAGGTTTGGAGCAAAACGCAGGTCACAGGTGTTCAGCCGGTCCAGGGCTAAGGCTCCCAGGTTGCCAAGGACCGACATTAAGAAGAAAAAAGGACTGACCAGGACCAGGAGCATCCCGAGGATCCGGTGACGCCTGGCAAACCGGTTCAATCCAGAGAACACCCAGTTGTGCAGCATTTGCACCAGGAGGGTGCCGATGCCGCCCTGGCCCCTGAGGTCCTGGACCAGGAGACCATTCCTCTCCAGCATGCCCCTGATCCCGTAGGGAGTAAAACGAAAGTAGTCATGGGGCTCCATATGGAGGTTATAGAAAAATGGCACGGAAATAAGACCCGTGCCTCCAGGCTTCAGAACCCGCCCCAGTTCGCCAATCACCTCTTCGGGTCGATCCACGTGCTCCAGAACCTGGGAGCACAATACCCCGTCGAAACTGGCATCGGCAAAGGGCAAGTCCCTGGCGTTGCCGTAGACCTGGGGTTGGAACCGGACTCCAATGGAGGCCTGGGTGGGGGGATAATCCAGCCCCACATACTGATTCACCTTGGGCAGATAGGGACGATAGGGCTGATTGCCGCATCCCAAGTCCAGGATCCGCCCAGCCAGCTTGGCGCCGTCGCGCTGGATGTCCCAGCGGGCATACCGGTTCGGCACATATTGGAAATGAAGCAAGTTGGCTTCCAGTTCCCGACCACACAGCAAGCCGTAAAGCCGATCAGACAGAGGTTTTGCCTCGCCTGACGCAGGCTCCCTTTTTTTCCCTGTCAAGGGCCACTTGAGGATCATGATTTCACCCTTTCCGAGGAGAATGTTGCCACATGGGCATAAGCTTTTGGGCCCAGGATCAACTCAGGCGGCCTGTCTGGCAGCTTGGGTCAGCATGCCGGCAGTGGCTTCGTGAAATCCGGTTTCAGTTTTTAAAGTGTCCAGGAGATGCCGATAGTCCTCCAAGGCTTCCTGAGGAAGGTGGGGGGCTAGATCCTGGTTCTCGATCAAACTATCCGTAAGGTCGTAAACTTCCAGGGTGCCGTCCCTTTTCCCGATAATTTTCAAGCCGCCCTCCGTCATCACTGCAAAAACCGGGGGGGAAAATGCCTCCCCCCGGGATTGTTTGGACTCAAGATACCTCTGCCACATTTCGGGATAGACGCATTGGGCAATAGCCAGCTCTCTTTGAGGGGGAGCCAGAAGGGAATAGGACGTCTCCGGGCGGGGCAAGGGGCTGTCCACGAGGTCCAGGATGGTGGCGTAGAGGTCATTTAAAGACACCAATCGCCGGTCCAGGCCAGGCAAGGCCAGGCTTCGGGGAAAACGAACGATGAGGGGAACCCAGAGAAGTTCATTATAAAGGGATAAGATATGGGTGAAGTGCCCCCTCTCGCCAAAGTGCTCGCCATGATCGCTGGTGATGATGACAACGGTGTCTTCGAAAAGGGCAGTAGTCTGAAACAGTTCCCATAAACGGCCAATAACAGAATCCACATAGAGGATTTCATCATCATAAAGATTGCCATAGGTGGTCACCAAATTGGCCAGCTGGGGTGAGGCATCCTGAAGATAAAATTTTTGAGGGGTGGTAATGGTCCGGTCATGCCAGCCGGAAAAACGTCGCCGCCGCCTCGGCGGGCAATAGTTTTGGTGTGCCTGAAGGATATTCACAAAGAGGAAAAAAGGAGATTCCGTCGAGGCTTGGCGCTGTAAGATGTCCTCAATCAAGGCCACGGTTTTTCTGGTGTATGGGGTCGCGTTGTCAATGGGACCTGGCCTTAGCCATTTCATCGCCTGCCTGGTCACCATCTTCAAAGATGTTTTCAGTACCTCACCTGCCTGCCCAGTCTCCCAAAGGTAGCGCAGCATGCTGCTCATAGCGTTTTTAGAGCCTTTAGCGTTATGCAGGCGAGCCGATAGATTTCCCTGGCCTGTCTCTGTGGGGCCAAAACCCTGAAGCCCCGCCAGGATGCGGGAAAGGTCCTGTGACCCGAGGTCGTGGAACTCGTCAAAATCCTGGCAAAGGCCCGAAGCTGGACTTACCAAGCTGTTGGTGGAAATGCCAATGGTGGCGTAACCTAAGGCCTTTAAGACCGGCACCAGGTGCGGGAGATTGTCCCGGAGCAAAAATTTGCTCTCGAAGGCTCCATGCTGGCTGGGATAAAGGCCGGTGAACATTGAACCGTGAGATGGGACCGTCCAGCAAGCCGGGGCAAAGCACCGGGTGTACACGGAACATTCACGGGCAACCCTCTCCAGGTTTGGGGTAGTAGGCCGATGGTAGCCGTAAAGGGAGAGGTGCTTGGCGCCCACGGTATCCAAAACCATGAGAATGATATTGGGAAAGCTCATCTGATGGCCTCCCAGGGTGTTTGATAGAAAATATCGCTAACCTCCTGGAATAGGGTCCTGAATATTAAAGCCAGATATGCCAGACCCCCTACCCCCACAGCAACCCAGAGGCCCAGGTGAGGCCGGATCAACCAGAAGAGACCAAAACCCACCGCGGCACTGACATTGACCCAACCCACGCCTCTGGCAAAAACTTTCAGCCTCAACTGGCGCCATACACCCAAAGCCATGAGGACATTCGCTCCCACCAGCCAGAAACCTTTGGCCGCCGCCAGACCGTTTAAACCATAGATTGCAGTGCTGACGGCCATAAGAGGCAGGCCGATGGCCCCCCCCAAAGAAAGGGTGGTGGTCAGGGTAAGCTGATTGCCGGTCATGGCCAGCAGAAAGCCAACAGAGCCGCAAGCGACATTAACCAGTTGGGCTAAAACCAACACCCGCAAAGCCCAGCGGGCCTCACCAAAATCAGCCCCGAAGAGATTCAGGATGTCAGGGGCAAGAGCCACCATAAATAAAGCCAGGGGCAAAGACACGCAGTACATCCAGCGGGTGCTGTTTTGAGCAAGCCTTTCAAGCTCCTGCAAATTCCCCGTTTGGTGCATTTGGGCAAAAATGGGCGGGACCACCGCGTTAACTGCCAACAGGGGTAAGCCCACCAGGAGGGCAGTGCGGCTGGCGGCTTCGTAATAGTCTACTTGTTCGGGTCCGGTAAAAAAGCCCAAGACAAGACTGTCTGCGGCATTGAAAGCCAGCATGAGGAGGACGCTTGCGTACAAGGGCCAACTGTAGCGCAACAGAGGCCCCAGGC
>JBAQHL010000144.1:0-1638 GCA_049288295.1 Desulfobaccales bacterium | reverse complement strand
ACCAACACCAATCCCAAGGCCATGCAGATGTTGGTGGGAGCCACGTAGTGAATCCCCTGCATGGGGAAGGTGGTCAGGGCCAGGGAAGCCAAGGCCAGACCGGCGCTGGTCCGGTCGGTTATGGTGAGAAGAAAAAAGGCGAACGCGCCGGCAATGAAAAGGCTCCCTAAAATCCCCGCTATTCTATAGGTGGTCTCCAGGGTCGTGCCGGTGATCCAGTTAATAAACAGGAGCACTGCGGAATAAAGGGGATAATGGTTGAAAAACAGGGAATGATGCAGCTCCCATTTCAGGTTCTGACGGTCGATGGTATCCCCGGGCTCCGGCTGCGCCTGGGCGCGCAAATCCTTCTGCGCCGGGGTGTCATACTGAAAGCCGGCCCGCAACTGGATGGCGTTGTAAATGTAGCAATAGGCGTCATCGGCTTCCGGGGGAAGATGCCGGCGCAGTTGGACTTCCAGGACCAGGCCGGTTTGACAAACAACAAAAATGATGAAACCGGCGAGGAAAACCCACCAGGAGCCGGACATGCCGGGATCCGACCGGGCGCGGGCATGGGAAGCAGACACTCGGGGGGAACCTTCAGGACGGGAAGGATGCGGCCCGGAGGGCGGGAGAATACAAGGAAGCAAGATAGGAATCAACCGTGTGAGCAATGCTGGAATCAAAAGACATGGCCCGCTGCACCATGCCCTGCCAAACTTGTGGCCGGGCGGCCCGGATCTCCATGGCCCTTTCCACCGTGTCCACCAACCCCTGGGGGTCGAAGGGGTCATCCAACTGAAAGCCCCAGCCCTGATTGTCCCCGGTAACGGGCTGCACCGTATCCACCAGCCCCCCCACCGCGGTGACCACCGGGATGGCGCCGAAGCGCATGGCCTCCAGTTGGCACAAGCCGCAGGGCTCCCACAAAGAAGGCATGAGAAAGAGGTCCGAGGCCGCGTAATAGAGAAAACGATCGATGAAAATCCCTTCATCAATGAGAGCGTGATCACGGTCATAGGGTGACAGAAAGGAGAGGTTAAAGCGGTAGCGCTTAGAGAAGCGGGTGATTTGCCACCAGAGGTCCAGGTCCGCATCCTCCCGGGCCGGCTCGGGCCAGGCCCGCAGGTAAATCTGGGGGCGGGGGTTCAAGGCCATGAGACCATCCATGGCATTGGCCACCAGGGCAAAGTTCTTCTGGGTGACGAAGCGGTGGCCCATGCTGATGAGGAAAGCCTCTGGGTCCTCCGGCAAACCCGCGGTTTTCTGGAAGAGGAGTTTGGCCCGCTTTTTGTGTTCCAGCACGTTGTCATTATCCGGCACGATGCACAGGCCGTTTTTCTGCAAAACCGGAATACATTGCCAATCCGACAAGACCGGATCAAGCCCGTTCAAAATGCCCAGGAGACGCCCCTCCTGGTAGCGCTGCTGGAGCAGGCCCTCCAGCCCCCGCCCATAGGGCGCCTGCTGGATTTCCCTGGCATAATTGGGGCTCACCGTGTGCAGGACATCTGCCGTTTCAATGCCGGTTTTCAAAAAGTTGATTTCTTCATCTTCCCGCACCCACAGGGCATGAAAAATCTCGTGTGCCTCAAAAACCTCGGGGTTGAAGCGGCCCTGTTTGTCCAAAATATCCACCGTCAAAACGGTGCGGAG
>JBAQHL010000143.1:0-5145 GCA_049288295.1 Desulfobaccales bacterium | reverse complement strand
CGGTCTGCACTTCCTCCAGGATCATCCGCATCTCCTCCCGGGTCTCCTCGGTGATGATGCGTTTGCCCCGGGTGTAGTCGCCGAACTCGGCGGTGTCGCTGACGGAGTAGCGCATGTAGCTGATGCCCCCCTGATAGAACAGGTCCACGATGAGCTTGAGTTCATGGAGACACTCGTAGTAGGCGATCTCCGGGGCATAGCCCGCCTCCACCAGGGTGTCGAAGCCCGCCTTGACCAGTTCGGACACGCCGCCGCAGAGCACGCACTGCTCGCCGAAAAGGTCCGTTTCGGTCTCTTCACGGAAGGAGGTCTCCAGCACCGCGGCCCTGGTGGCGCCGATGCCCTTGGCGTAGGCCAAGGCGGTGGCCAGGGCCTTCCCTGAAGCATCTTGATAAATGGCCACGAGCGACGGCACCCCGGCCCCTTGTTCGTATTCGCTGCGGACCAGGTGTCCGGGGCCCTTGGGGGCCACCATGACCACATCCACATCCGGGGCAGGCACGATCTGGCCGTAGTGGATGTTGAAGCCGTGGGAGAACAGGAGGGTTTTACCGCCCAGGTGCTGTTTCAGGTCATTTTCGTAGAGCTTGGCCTGGACATGATCCTGGGTGAGGATCTGCACCACCTGGGCCTTTTTGGCCGCGTCCGCGGCACTCACCGGCTTGAACTTGTACTTCACCGCCAGCTCGTAGTTGGGCGTCCCCGGCACCTCGGACACGAGAACATCGACCCCGGAGTCCCGCAGATTCAAGGCCTGGGCGTGCCCCTGGGACCCAAAGCCGATGATGGCCACTTTTTTGCCTTTTAAAACCCCTAAATCAGCATCTTTGTCATAGTAGATTTTCATCGCTGTCCTCTCTATTGTCATCTCTGGCATATGGTTGGGGGGAAGGGCCATTGCTTGAGGGCGTTAGACCCGCCCATTTCCTGCCCCCCCTTTTTCTTCCCAAACACCGAGCCTCAAGAACGGTAGAACGGGCTTCCAGCCCGTTCCGGCACGGGCAGGATGCCCGTGCTACCAGGCATATCTCGGGAGCACAGGCTTGCAGCCTGTGCACACAGGCAGGATGCCTGTGCTCCCGGTCGAAGGGGGCTGGAAGGAGAGCTTGAGGGAAAGTCAGGGTAGGGGCGGGTTTCAAACCCTCCCCTACAGCCATGGGATTTTCACGATAAAGCCTGCGGCTGCCCTTCCTCTTTGCTGACTGCTGACTGCTGACTGCTTAAAGCCTACAGCCTAAAGCCTACAGCTTACAGATCCCTCAATCCTTCTTAGCCCGTTGGATGGCCAGGGCGCCGGAGCGCACCACGTCCAGGATGCCGTGGACCTTGAGCAGTCCCAGCACGGCATCCAGCTTCTCGTGGGTGCCGGTGATTTCCAGGGTGTAGGTGGTGGGGCTGACATCCACCACCCGGCAGCGGAAGATGTCGGCGATGCGCAGGACCTCGGCCCGGGATTTTTCCTCCGCCTTGACCCGGACCATGGCCATTTCCCGCTCCACGTGCTCCAGTTCGCTTAAGTCCGCCACCTTCACGGTGTTGATGAGTTTGCGCAACTGCTTGATGATCTGCTCGATGATCTGCTCGTCGCCGCTGCTCACGATGGTGATGCGGGAGGTTTCCGGGTCCATGGTCTCGGCCACACACAGCGACTCGATGTTGAAGCCCCGGCCGGAAAAGAGACCCGTGACCCGGGAAAGCACCCCCGGCTGGTTGTCCACCCACACGGAGATAGTATGCCGTCTGACAGCTTTATCGGGACTCATCGCTTTTCTCCTTATGCCAGAAGCATCTCGTGGGTGGCTTTGCCCGGCGGCACCATGGGCAGGACGCACTCTTCCCGGTCCACCACAAAGTCCATGATCACAGGCCTCGGGGTTTCCATGGCCTGGCGGATCACCGGCTCCACTTCTTCCACCTTGGTGGCCCTGAGCCCCACTGCGCCGAAGGCTTCGGCCACTTTGACAAAATCCGGCTGGGCTGAGAGGTCGGTGGAGCTGTAGCGACTCTCATAAAGAAGCTGCTGCCACTGGCGCACCATGCCCAAAAAGTTGTTGTTCAGGATGGCGATCTTCACCGGCAGGTTGTTTTCCACCACGGTGGTGAGTTCCTGGATGTTCATGAGGATGCTGCCGTCACCGGCGATGTCGATGACGATGCTGTCGGGCTTGGCCACCTGCACCCCCATGGCCGCCGGAAAGCCGTAGCCCATGACCCCGAGACCCCCTGAGGTCATAAAATGGCGGGCCTCTTTAAACTTGAAGAATTGGGCCGCCCACATCTGGTTCTGCCCCACCTCGGTGGTGATATACGCGTCCCCCCGGGTGACCTCCCAGAGCTTTTCCACCACGAACTGGGGTTTGATCACATCTTTTGATTTCTGGTACTTGAGGGGGTGCTTTTTGGCCCAGCCCTTGACTTTCTCCAGCCATTCCTGGCGCTCGATGGCCCAGTCCCTGGGCTCCTCCTTTTTCAGGAGATTATTGAGCTGGTGCAGGGCATCCCGGCAGTCGCCCACGATGGGGATGTCCACCACCACGTTTTTGCTGATGGAGCTGGGGTCCACGTCGATGTGGATGATTTTGGCGTGGGGCGCAAACGCGTCCAGCCGGCCGGTGACCCGGTCGTCGAAGCGGGCCCCCACGGCAATGAGGACGTCCGACTGGGACACGGCCATGTTGGCGGCATAGGTGCCGTGCATCCCCAGCATGCCCAGCCACAGGGGATGGATCCCCGGAAAGCCGCCCAGGCCCATGAGGGTGCTGGTCACCGGAATCTGCAAAGCCTCTGCGACCCTGAGCAGTTCCTGAGAAGCATTGCTGTGAATGATGCCCCCGCCGGTGTAGAGGACCGGCTGCTTGGCCTCCATGATCATCTCCAGGGCCCGTTTGGCCTGCCGGGGATTGGCATGGATGGTGGGCTGGTAGCTTCTTATCTTGACTTCCTCGGGGAACTCCGGCTTGATGCTGGCCTGCTGGATATTTTTGGGAAGATCCACCAGCACCGGCCCGGGTCTGCCGGAGCGGGCGATGTAAAAGGCCTCGTGGATGGTGCGGGCCAGGTTATGGATGTCCGTCACCAGGTAATTGTGCTTGGTGCAGGGCCGGGTGATGCCGACGATGTCCACCTCCTGAAAGGCGTCATTGCCGATGAGCGCGGTGGGCACCTGCCCCGTGAACACCACGATGGGAATGGAGTCCATGTACGCCGAGGCGATGCCGGTCACCGTGTTGGTGGCACCGGGGCCGGAAGTGACCAGGGCCACGCCCACCTTGTCGGAGGCCCGGGAATAGCCGTCGGCGGCGTGCACTGCGGCCTGCTCGTGCCGCACCAGGTAATGTTTAATGTCAGGACAACGGGTGAGCTCATCGTAAAGGTCGATGACGGCTCCGCCGGGATACCCGAAGATATGCTGCACCCCTTCCCGTTTGAGACACTCAAGGATGATCTGGGCGCCGGTCATTTTCATGTGAGGTTTTCCTTCCCGCGATATTTGGCCAGGATTTGTTCTATCCTGTCCCGGCCGGCAAGCTTGAGCTTTTGGAGACGTTTGCGCTCCAAAGTCTCTTCGGCGGTGAGGTAGGGCCTGCGGTTGAATTCCTCCAGGCGCCGCTCATATTCCTCATGTTCGTCAACATGCTGCTTTAACTCGGGGTCCTGCTGAACCCAGGTCTTGATCAGGGCCAAATCCCGTTCTTCCATACCTCACCTCGAACGCCAATATTTTTAATTTTTGACAATATACCGGAATCTTAAAAGAAAAGAAGCGGTTTTGTCAACGCCGGTTAAATCAGCGCGGCCGGCGGCGACGGCCTTGCCGTTTGCCACTTATCTTGCCTTGGCCATTGTTCCACCTCCCCCATTCGAAATGTAGCGGCGACTATTCGTAAAAAGTCTGATTTCCCCCTCACCCCGGCCCTCTCCCCCAGGATAGGGAGCATTGTCATTAAGATACACAGCATGAAATAGGCGCCGTATTGGGATGATAAGGCTTTTCGCACTTTTTGCGGATCCTCACCCCTTTTGCCCTCCCCCAACGTTCTCCCGGGATAACGGGCATCTTGTCTGGTGCTGCGCAGGCCCGCAGCCTGTGTGCCCAACCTTTAGCCGGTAGCACGGGCATCCTGCCCGTGTCTGGACGGGCTGGAAGCCCGTCCTACCAGAAATTTGTATGGGTTGCGGGATAGGACCAGGGGGTCGGGACACAGGTTTTCTTAGTCTGTGAAGACCCCTTGGTCCCCCACACAAAAACAAAAAAAGCGGCCCGCAGGCCGCCTTGTACGCAAAGTCCGCCCGCAGGTCTGCATCGGTAGCCCGATACTACACCCACTGACAGAATAGAATTCTGATGAAACAGGCAAGCTACCGGGCAACCCCGGGCTTTTGACCCAGAACCTGTGGAAATGGCAAATTGACTCATACTGACAGGCGGCACGATCATTCCCCTGAGAAAATCAAGCTGTAGCGTTTATTATATGCTGGAAAGGGGACAAGGAGTCAAATACTTTTTTGAGGAATGATCCACAGAAGTGGGTTGTGGAGGTCTATAGGGGGAAAAAGCCGGACAGGGCAATAGTGTCGTAAGGGGCCGACCCAATGTGTTCGGCCCACTTTAACGGGCGGACACATGGGTCCGCCCCTGCAGATTTGATGCAGTTGAATAATAGAGTAAGATCTCAGGAAAGGGCAATTATATAAATTAGTTATATTTTTTTAATTTATTATCTTCAACCCCTTATGGCCGGAGATGGAATGAGGGGGAAGATAGCGGTGGCTTTGTTCACCTGCCATCTTTGCCTTCTGCCCCCAATTTGAAAGGGGATTATGGTGGCACAGGCGTCCCGCCTGTGCTGGCGCGAGGCTAAACCTGCCGGACACTGCTGCGGGCATGGAGATTCGGGCTGTACCTGATTTGGGGGGTGAAAAAATATATATTGAAACAGCCTGGTGGGACTGCCTTCCCCACATCGCACCTTGCTTGCTGGAAGGGTATTTCAAGGCGGGCCGGCAGCAGGTTTTCCGGTCTTCAGGCTGTCACTGGAAATAAAATAAGTACCTGTACGAGGGTGTCAAGAGGGGAGCTGGAGGCTAACAGAAATCTCACAAATCCATCCTGGTTCTCATTCTGGAGCATGGATAATCTATTTC
>JBAQHL010000142.1:0-4338 GCA_049288295.1 Desulfobaccales bacterium | reverse complement strand
GCCAGGGCATAGTCCAGGTCGGCGTCGCTGGCGGTGTTCCAATCCAGCACTCCCCAGGAGCCGTCGGGTTTCCTGCCCCACTTCCAGGCCAGCAGGTGATCGCCGTAATCGGCCTCCCGGGAGAGGTTTTTTTTGGTCCACTGGCAGACGCGGCCAAAGGTCTGTTCGTCCCCGGCCCACAAAGCTCTCAGCAGGGCATAGGCCTGGGCCTCGGAGATGGCGCCGCCCCCTTGCTCTTCCAGGACCACCCGTCCCTCAGGAGTAATGAAATGCTGGCGGTAGCTGGCCCAGGAAGCCTGGAGCACCCAGGGCAGGCGGTCAATGGGGGTCTCGCTGCACGCAGTTAGAACCCCGACAGCCAAAAAGCCTAACCCCCAAAACGCCGCTCTGCGGAGGCAATCCCACCCATTTCCAGTTTTCCCTGCCATAATTGGATAAATGTCATGTTTGCCGGGTGAATACAAGACGCTTTTACTGAAACATTGGGGAAAATATTTAAAGCCTGATTTGCGAACTCTACAAAATTTTCAATTAAACTTACGCTAAGGTGCCATGGCGCAGAGATCGGTCAACCTGAGGGAAGCGAAGAATATAGTATTTTCGAATAGTTATTAGATTCTTTAGTCGCGGCGCTCCCTCACCATGACAATTTTACGGACTTTCGCAGTTGTTCATTGTCCTTTGGACCAGCCAAAAATATAAAAATTAATGCAGGGTGCTTCGCCTCCTGACCAGCGAATTTCCCTTGACAAATGTGGGTGGTTATGCAAAATGTTACGTGATAAAGTAATTATTGTTTAAGAAGGGGTAAGGCAAAAAAAGCCCGTATGGGAAACTTCTAATGATTGACTCGGCATCTTGGCGCCCTCGGGAACCGAAGATGCCTTTTTTTATTTGGTTAAACTTCTTATGAAAATTACCCTTACTGGCGGCGTCAGCCGGGATTTTCCCGCCGGCATCACTGTAGCCCAGATCCTGAAGGAACTGGGGGTGGCCACCGACCACGAAGTGGTGGCAGCCACGGTGAACGGCGAGCCCGTTGACCTGACCGCCTCCCTTTCCCGGGACGCAACCCTGGCGCCCATCGGGGTTCATACCGCCGAGGGCCTGGAAATCATGCGCCACAGCACCTCCCATCTCATGGCCGAAGCGGTGCGCGAGCTTTTTCCCGGGGTCAAGGTGGCCATCGGCCCGGCCATCGAGGCGGGCTTCTACTACGATTTCGACACCAAGGAGCCCTTCTCTCCTGAGGACCTGGCCCGGATCGAGTCCAAGATGGCGGAGCTGGTGGCCCAAGATTTATCCTTTGTGCGGGAAGAACTTCCCAAGGAAGAGGCCATCCGGATGTTCGAGACCGAGGGAGAGGCGTATAAAGTCGAACTTCTCCAGGGAATCGACCAGGAAGAGGTGAGCCTTTACCGCCAAGGGTCCTTCGTGGACCTGTGCCGGGGGCCCCATGTCCCCTCCACCGGCTATTTGCAGGCCTTTAAGCTCACCGGCATCTCCGGGGCTTACTGGCGGGGGGACGAGCGCCTCCCCATGCTGCAGCGCATTTACGGCACCGCCTTTCCCTCCAAAGAGGAGCTGGTGGAACATCTGGAACTCCTGGAGGAGGCCAAGCGCCGGGACCACCGCCGCCTGGGGAGGGAACTGGAGCTTTTCAGCATTGAAGATGAGGCCGGGCCGGGCCTGGTCATTTACCACCCCAAGGGCGCCTTGCTCCGGAGCCTCATCGAGAATTTCGAGCGCAAGCTGCACCTGAAGCGGGGCTACCAGATGGTCATGGGGCCGCAGATGCTCCGGGCTGATCTCTGGGCCCGCTCCGGGCACCTGGAAAATTACAAGGACCACATGTATTTCACCGAGGCTGAGGGCCAGGTTTACGGCATCAAGCCCATGAACTGCGTGGCCCACATGCTCATCTACAAATCCCGGGTCCGCAGCTACCGGGAACTGCCCCTGCGTCTGTTCGAACTGGGGACGGTCCTGCGCCACGAGCGCACCGGGGTGTTGCACGGCCTGACCCGGGTGCGCCAGTTCACCCAGGATGACGCCCATATCATCTGCACTCCCGACCAGGTGGAAAGTGAAATCCTGGGCATCCTGGACATGGTGGCCGAAGTCATGGCCATTTTCGGCTTTGAGTACGAAGTGGAGCTCTCCACCCGTCCGGAAAAATCCATCGGCACCGACGCGGACTGGGATTTGGCCACCAATGCCCTCGCGGGGGCCCTTAAGACCCGCAGCCTCCCCTACCACATTTGCGAAGGGGAAGGGGCGTTTTATGGCCCCAAAATCGACATCAAGCTCAAGGACGCCCTGCGGCGCCGCTGGCAGTGCGCCACCATTCAGTGCGACTTCACCCTGCCCGAACGTTTTGATCTCACCTATGTGGGCGCGGACGGGGGCCGCCATCGCCCGGTGATGCTGCACCGGGTGGTCCTGGGGTCCCTGGAGCGTTTTATAGGAGTGCTGGTGGAGCACTTTGCCGGCGCCTTTCCGGTGTGGCTGGCCCCGGTGCAGGCCATTCTTCTGCCCATCACCGACCGGGTCCACGCCTACGCCCGGGAACTGGCCCAGGAAATGCTCAATGCCGACCTGCGGGTGGAAGTCGATCTCAGACCCGAGACCCTGCGCTATAAAATTCGCGAAGCCCAGATGCAAAAAATCCCTTACATGGTGGTCCTCGGGGACCGGGAAGCAGCCAACCGCACCCTGTCCCCCCGTCTGCGCGACGGCACGGAACTAAAGGACCTGGAAATTGAGGCCTTTTTGAATAGACTTAAAGAAGAAAACCGCATTCCATTCCCCGGAGAAACCCATTGAGTCTAAGGAGATCGAACATCCAGAAGCCCCCCACCCAAAAAGTTAGAATCAACAAACTTATCAGGGCGTCGGAGGTGCGCCTCATTGGAGAAGACGGCCAGCAAATCGGAGTCATGCCTTTGAAAGATGCCCTGGCTCTGGCCACCGAGTCCCACCTGGACCTGGTGGAAGTGGCCCCCCAGGCCAGTCCGCCGGTTTGCCGGGTCATGGACTACGGCAAGTTTAAGTACGAGCAAAGCAAGAAGCAGCAAGAAGCCCGGCGCCGCCAAACCACCATCCAGGTTAAGGAAGTCAAGGTCCGCCCCAAGATCGAAGAGCATGACATGGCTTTCAAGCTCAAGAACATCAGGCGCTTCCTGGCGGACCGGGACAAGGTCAAGGTCACCATGATTTTCCGGGGGCGGGAGATGGCCCACCAGGATCGGGGTTACGCCATTCTCAAGCAGATGGCCGAATCTCTGGTTGACGTAGGCCTGGTGGAACAGGAACCCAAACATGAGGGGCGCACCCTGTTCATGATCGTGGCTCCCAAATAAATATTCCGGCCCTGGGTTTTTTTAGTTCCCAATATTTTACTTTATAGATATAGTTAAATGTTCCCGCCTGGGAACATGGGAATAATTCCCGCGCTACCAGGGGAATTTTTCGCTTTTTTCGAAACAAGAGAACCCGCTGTACGAGGATAGATTATGCCGAAAATGAAAACCCACCGGGGTGCGGCCAAACGGTTTAAGAGCACTGCCAGCGGCCGCCTGAAGCGTAAACAGCCCGGCCATAGTCATCTGCTTACCGGCAAATCCCGGAAGCGCAAGCGCCAGCAGCGCCTGACGGATTATGCCCACCCCACGGAAATGAAAGGCCTGAAAAGGCTGATGCCGTATTCCTGAGATTGAGGAGTAACTCATGCCACGCGTCAGAAAACAGGTAGCCTCCAGGGCCCGCCGCAAAAAATTTCTGAAGCTCGCCAAAAGCTACCGCAGCGGCCGCCGCCGCCTCTACCGGACGGCCCGGGAAACGGTGGAACGGGCTTTGGTATATGCTTACCGGGACCGGAAAGTGCGCAAACGGGAGTTCCGCAGCCTGTGGATCATCCGCATCAACGCGGCCTTAAGGCCCCTGGGCCTGTCCTACAGCAAGTTCATGGGCGGTTTGAAGAAGGCTGACATCACCTTAGACCGTAAGGCCCTGGCGGAGATCGCCATCTTTTCACCCCAGGTCTTTTCCCACCTCACCGGCTTCGCCCGCCCGGCTAGCTGAGGGGGGGAGAGTTGGTGTTGGGGGAGGGCCAGGGAATGAACAGTGACCAGTGATCAGTGGCCAGTTACCAGTAGTTTTTCACTGATCACTGCTAACTGATTACTGGGCAGATTTACCACCTTTCCTTCTCTCATCGCCCCCTCCCCCAATCCCATAATTGGACCGGTAGCAAGGGCATCCTGCCCGTGCCTGAACGGGCTGGCAGCCCGTCCTACCATACTAATTAATAAAGGGGTTGGTGGGGGGGTGTGGGGG
>JBAQHL010000141.1:0-5113 GCA_049288295.1 Desulfobaccales bacterium | reverse complement strand
GAAGTATTGAGATCATCGGCGAAGCCTCGAAGAAAATTCCTGATGTATTAAAGCAAAGATATCCTAAGGTTAATTGGCGCTCATTGGCAGGGATGCGGGATCGTCTCATCCATAACTATTTTGGCGTGGATTATGATATTGTCTGGGATGTCGTTCAAAATAAGATTCCAGGCCTCCATCAGAATGTGAAGGAGATACTGAAACAAGCAGAGGAAAGGTAAAGTTTTCTTATCAAGACGCCGCTTTTTCTCCCCAGGTCCTTCTGATCAACTCCAACTCCTCCCGCTTGCTCTGGATCACTTCGTTCAACCTGGCTTCGTGCAACATGGTCAAGATCTCCCTGATTTGGGGGCCGGGCTGAAAACCCAGGGAAATGAGGTCCCGCCCCCCAAGTTCCGGTTTCAGATGCTTGAGGTGGGTGAAATAGAGGGATATGAGCCGCCTGGAGTGTCCCTGGCGGGACTTGGCCATCATGTAGAGCAGAAACTCCGTGCCGATGGGGGAGAGCAGATGATAAATTTCGCTGCGGCTGGGCTCCCCCAGGCGGAACAGCTTGAGAAGGGCCTGGTCGGCGCTCTCTTTGCCCTCCAGGATGGCGGCCGCCAATCTGGGCGGGGGTTTGAAACGGTCCAGCAGTCCGCGAATTTCCTCGGTGGTGAGGGGCTCCACCAGCCCCAGGAAATACACCAGCCAGCGCTCGAATTTTTCCTCCAGATAGGACAGGTCCATCCAGGCAAGCACCGCCTGGACCCGCTCCAGCATATTCCTGGTGCCTTCATCGAACCACAGGCGGGGATGAATGGGCTTGAGGAGATCAAGCTCGGCCAGGCGGGCGATGGCCGGGATGGGGTTTTCCTCGTGCAGGATAAGTTCCAGCTCGTGAAAAAGGCGCACTCCTGAGAGGCGGTCAAAAAAATTGTTTTTGACGGCGTTGTGGATCAGGTTGATGGTGAGTTTGCTGATGCGGAAGGCGAAGCGCTGCTCGAAGCGGATGGCCCGAAAAACCCGGGTGGGGTCCTCCACAAAGCTCAGGTTGTGGAGCACGCTGATGCGCCGTTCCTTCAGGTCCCGGTGCGCCCCGAAAAAATCCAGCAGGGTGCCGAACTCTTCCGGATTGAGCTTCACGGCCAGGGTGTTGATGGTGAAATCCCGCCGGAACAGGTCCATCTTGATGGAGCTGTATTCCACCACGGGCAGGGCCCCCGGCGAGTCGTAATATTCGGTGCGGGCCGTGGCCACGTCCACCTTGAAATCATCCGGGAAAATGATCACCGCAGTCTTGAACTTCTGGAAGACCCGGGCCCGCACCCCGTGCCGTTCCGCAAAGGTTTTGGCAAAGGCGATACCGTTCCCTTCAATGACCAGGTCAATATCCAGATTTTCCTGCTTGATGAACAGGTCCCGGACGGAGCCCCCCACCACATAGGCATGAAAGCCCAACTCCTTGGCCACCTCGCCCGCCTGGGCCAAAATTGTCAGGATCTTTTTCGGGAGACGTTCCCGCATGAGGCTGACGATATTTTTCTTGCGCAGGGGCTGAGACCACTGGGTCTCCTCGGTCTCCTCCCCGATGTCGATGAGCAGATTCAGGAGGTCGGTGCGGCTGATAACCCCCACCACCTCCCCCTCCTGGAGCACCGGCAGCAGACGTTGTTTGTGGACCACCAGCTTATCGCGGATCTCCCCCAGGGTGTCTTCAGGTCCCACCGTGGCCACCGGCGTGCTCATATATTCCTTGACGGGGTGGTCCTTGAGCCCATGGAAGATGCCCTTTTCCACAATTTGCCGGGATATAAGCCCCAACAGCCTGGCGTCCTCCACCACCGGCAGGGCGTTGATGCTGTAGCGGTTGAGGATGAGCTCCGCGCCTTCGAGGGAGACTTCCGGAGACACCGATTTCACCGGGAAGCTCATGATATCCCTGGCCCGGCGCAGGGGGCGCACCCGGCGGTTGATGATCTGCTTGAGACTTTCCTCCACCTGGGCCAGGGGCTTGTCCTTAATGGCCGCCGAGGCTGCGTATTCATGACCGCCGCCGCCCATTTCCGCCAGGATCTCTCCCACATTGACCTCGGGCAGGCGGCTGCGGCCCACGATGAAAACCCGGTCCTCCATCTGGGCCAGGGCAAACAGGACCTCAAGGTTTTCCATGTCCATGAACTTGTGGGCCAGCACGGCAAAATCAGCCACGTATTGGGAGGCCATGGTCCTGGCGAGGACCACCTCGATGCCGTCCACCGTGAAGCGGCTGGCGTTGGCGATGAGGTCGTTCAGCAGGGCCACCTGCTCCGCGGTGAGTTCCCGGGTGACCATCTGGGACACGACATTGAGGTCGGCCCCGTGGCGCAGAAGGTAGGCCCCCGCCTCAAAGTCTTCCGGGGTGGTGGAGGAAAAGGTGAAGGAGCCGGTATCCTCAAAAAGGCCCAGGGCCATGATGGTGGCTTCCTGGGGGGTGGGGTCCAACTGTTTTTCCCGCAAAATCCTGGTCAGGAGGGCGGTGGTGGAGCCCAGGGGCTCCACTACTTCGAGGCTGCCGTGGACGTCCTCCGGGGAGTCGGGGTGGTGGTCGTAGACGTGGATATCCACCTCTCCAGAGGTGACGGCCTCGGCAAATTTGCCGATGCGGGAGAGCTGGCGGGTGTCCACCAGGATGAGGCGCTTGATTTCTGCCGGGTCGACGTTTTTGGCCCGGGCAAAATCCAGAAAATAAAAGCTGGAGCGGATGAAAAAGTCCCTGAGATTGCCTTCCTGGGCCCCCGGAAACACTAGCAGGGCGTCGGGGTAAAGCTTTTTGGCGGCCACCATGGAAGCCAGGGCGTCAAAGTCGGCGTTGAGGTGGGTGGTGATCACCTCCAGGGTGCGGGCCGCTGGGGTCTGGTTTTTGGTCATGAGCGGGGATGAGCCTTTTTATGGGCCGATTTCAGGCGCTCGGCGTCAAGATGGGTGTAAATCTGGGTGGTGGCCAAATCAGCATGCCCCAGCAGGAGTTGCAACACCCGGAGATTGGCCCCCCGGCCCAGCAAATGCGTGGCAAAGGAATGGCGCAGGGTATGGGGGGAAATGCGTCCCAAGCCAGCCTGCCGGGCGTGGCGCTGCAAGATCTTCCAAAATCCCTGGCGGCTCAGGCCGCTGCCCCGTTGATTGACGAACACGTACTGGCTGGTTTTCCCCTTGAGGAGCTGGGGCCGCCCCTCTTTCAGGTAAAGTTTAAGCTTTTCAACGGCTTGGGGCACCATGGGGACCAGGCGCTCCTTGTGCCCCTTCCCCAAGGGCCGCACGACCCCCCGCCGCAGGTCCACCTGTTTTAAGGTCAGGCCCACAAGCTCCGAAACTCTCAAACCGGTGGCATAGAGCACCTCCAGGAGCGCCGCGTCCCTCTGACCCTGGGGGGTGGATGGGTCCACCGCAGCCAGCAGGGCCGCCACTTCCTGCTCGTTCAGCACCTGGGGCAGCTTCAGGGGGAGGCGGGGCGAGTCCAGAAGCTCCACCGGATTGGCGGGGAGGCGCTCTTCCCGTTGTAAAAAGCGAAAGAACTGGCGCAGGGCCGACAGGCGCCGGGCCCGGCTGCGGGCCGACAGCCCCCGAGCTTGAAGGTGGGCCAAATAATTCTGAAAATCCTCGAGGTTGGCGTCCTCCCAGGCCTCCCGGCGCAGGGAACGCAGATATTCCCGAAAGTCCTGGAGATCGTGGGCGTAAGACTCCAGGGTCAACGGCGCCAGGCCCCGTTCGGCGCTCAGGTGGTGGTAAAACTGCTCCAGGAGTTCGTCCATGTAGTCGGGACCGGAGGCCCTGAGCCCGGACAAGAGCGCCTGAAGCTCGGTTTGGCTCAACACCTGGGAGGGGGCCTGGTCCTGGTCCGGCCAATTGCTACCGGCCAGGGGATTCTCCTGGACTAGCCCTTCCTCCCCGAGGAAGGAAAAAAACCGCTGGAGCGCCACCTTTTGCTGTTCCAGATGCCTAAGGGAAAAATCCTGGCCGGCGAGATGTTGTAGGTAAGCCTGGCAGTCGTCAAGGGTCACTTCCGGCCACTGTCTCCGGCCTTTTTCCTGGAGAAAGGTGGAAAAATTTTGCAGAACGTGCTCCCAAGCCTCCAGGGAGGACGCGGGCAGATCGGGATCTTCCTTTATACGTTGAAAAAATAGCGTGAGGGTGTTGTCCATACGGTGGAGTCTTTCTTATTTTTCAATTTCATTATACCCTTAAATCACCGGATTGGCATAATGGCAAAAGAGGCCTCAGGAATCTGCGATTTTTTTGGGTGGACCAGGTTTCTGGGGGGAGCAAGTTTATTTCTTGAAAAGTTTCGAGTTTTGAGCCGTAGAGTGCGTCTTACGCACCATTCCTCATACCCCCTCTCCACCCGTTGGCGGGGGGAGGGGTGAGGGGGGTACTTTTCATAATTTGCGGGTGGGCCACCGGCCCATGAGGAACTGTCTTGAAAAGTTTCGAGTTTATGTGGGCACCACCCACCAATTAATTTGGCGGGCAGTGCCCGCCCTACATTTACTTCGGGCATGGTAAGCCATGCCCCTAAGCCTCCCCTGCCGATCTCTTAGCGCGATAGGACGGGCTTCCAGCCAGATCGGGAGCACAGGCGTCCCGCCTGTGGCACAGGCAAGATGCCTGTGCTCCCGGAGAAACGTGGGGGTCGATACGGTAGGACGGGCTTCCAGCCCGTCCGCACACGGGCAGGATGCCCGTGCTACCGCTCGGATGGAGTTGGGGGGCAGTTTTGGGTGGAAGAGCGGTCATAAGGAGCACCGTGCATGGCGGGTTCGGCGGGCACGGAGGCCCTCCCTACCTTAGATTTTTGGAAGATATATCTGGGACGCAATACTAGGTCTCGAAACCCAAAACTCGAAACTTGAAACTTCTTATAACAACATCGTTATGACCACCATAATCTATGGCAAACAGCCGGTCCTGGCGGCCTTGCGCCGGGCTGAAGCTCCCCTGGAAGAGGTCCTGGTGGCCGAGGGCCTGGGGGGGCGGACCTTCTCCGAGGTGCGGGACCTGGCCAGGGCCGCCGGGGTGCGCCTAAAAAAAGTGCCCCGGCCGGCATTGGACCGCCTGTGCCGCAGCGCCAATCACCAGGGGCTGGCGGCCCGGCGGG
>JBAQHL010000140.1:0-1723 GCA_049288295.1 Desulfobaccales bacterium | reverse complement strand
CAAAGTGATTCCCGGCTTTTCTTTCAAAATAAAACACCCGGTAGGAAAAAATCCGGGCC
The DNA here is from genome assembly GCA_049288295.1 of Desulfobaccales bacterium. GTDB lineage: Bacteria > Desulfobacterota > Desulfobaccia > Desulfobaccales > 0-14-0-80-60-11 > JBGSLA01. The sequence continues at coordinate 1,664 of JBAQHL010000140.1, read as the reverse complement.
CGGGCCAGGTCTCGCCGTATGTGGGGGGCCACCGTGCCCAGATCCTCCCCGATGACCAGGGTGCGCCGGCGCCGGCTCTCCAGGGCGAGTAGCCCCAGGAGATCACGGGCCGGGTAGCTCACGTACGCCCCGTCTTGAGGCCCCATCCCTTCTGGAATCCAAAAGAGGCGAAAAAGCCCCATGACATGGTCCATTCGAAGGATGCCCTCGGGAGGCATATTAGCCCGCAGGGTGGCAATAAAGAGGTGGTAGCCCGAGTCCTCCAGGCTCAGGGGGTTTAAAGGCGGCAGCCCCCAGTCCTGTCCTTTTTGATTAAACGCGTCCGGGGGCGCACCCATGGCCGCCCCTCTGGCGAAGAGACCCGGATACCCCCAGGTTTCAAAGCCCCCGGGCGCGGCTCCCAGGGCCAGGTCCTGGTAAAGGGTGAAGGGAAGCCCGGCCCGGGAAGCCTCCTGCCACACTTCCTGACGCTGCCCGGCGGCCAGCCACTGGACATATTGATGGAAAATCAGGTCCCGACGGTGTTCCCGGGCAAAGGCCGCGGCCGCCGGGGTGTCAGGGCGTTGGAGGTTCTTGGGCCACTTCCGCCAATCCCCTTTTTTCTGATGATCAGCAACCGCTTGATACAGGGAGAAATTGTGCAGGGCCTGGCCGCCCTGGCTCACAAACCGGTCGAAGTCCTGGGCTCTCGGGGTGCGGGGGGCGTCCGGCAGGCCGTGCCTTTGGGCAAAGGCAGCAAACAGCATCTCCAGGCATTGCCGTTTGATTCGCCGGATTTTGGGGTAATCCACCAGGGGGGCATTCCGGAGGCGGGCCAGACCGGCGTGAAAATCGGGGCGGGCCAGGAGTGCCTTGGCCTCCGGGGAGTCCTGCCAATCCGGCACGCTCTCCAGGTTGATATATAAAAAATTCAAAAATAACCGGCTGGTCGGGGAGTACGGGCTGGGATCGGCCTTGAGGCCGGGTTGAGGGGCGTGGAGGGGATTGACTCCCACGAAAGCCGCCCCCATTTCGGCTGCCCAGGCGGTGGCCGCCTGCAGGTCGGCAAAATCGCCCACTCCCCAGTTGCGGAAGCTCCGAAGGGCGTACAGGGGGAGGTTCAGGCCCCAGAGACCTTGCCCACGCCTTAAACCTGGCGGCAAAAAGGCTTGCCCCGGGCAGACCGCCAGACAGGCGGCCCCGGTTTTTTCCCGGCCCGGGCCTTTGACCCTGAGCCTCAGGTCATAATACCCCTCAGCCAGGTCCGCGGGCAAGCCCATGGCCAGCTTGAGGTAATAGCCCCTCCCGCTGGGGCGGGCGGTCTTTAGCTTGAGTTGCTTAAGGGAGGGGACCCACCGGCGTTTGGCGCCGTCCTCGCCAGTGATTTCTCCTTCCAAATCCGCCGGGGAGGGAGCCTCCGGGCTGGGGCTCCACAGGTTAACCAACACCTGCCGGCCTTTCCCGGGCGTGGCCACGGTCACCGGCGGCAGCAGGCGGTCCGTTTGCTTCATCCGGCCTTGTTCCAGGGAGTCCCGAATCTCCCCCGGACTGCCGCAGGGGACCCCCATGGCCGTGAGGAGGGCCTCCAGCGCGGCCCGAGAGGTCTGGCGGCAGGTCCCGAAGTTGTCCTCATACCCCAGGGAAATGCCGCACAAACGGGCCAAAGCCGCGATATTGGACTCGAC
>JBAQHL010000139.1:0-7683 GCA_049288295.1 Desulfobaccales bacterium | reverse complement strand
ACCGGCCTGGGGCTGGCTGTTATCCACAAGATCGTCACCGACCATCAGGGCGCGGTCACTGTGAAAAGCTCCCCCGAGGAGGGCACCACTTTTACGGTGGAACTCCCGGCGGACGCCTGAAAATTTTGGACACACACCTTCTCCATCAGGCCGATTGGGTTCAATCTGCAGAATTTTTGCTCATACCACTATTGCGAGAGAAAATACCATTTCCATAATGACCTGCATCAAACCTGTAACCCGTGTGTCCGCCCATAGGAATGTTTCTTCTCAAAGAGAAAATAGTATAAGCTATTTTGGGGCCGCGACGCTAAACCTGCACCCCAAGCTGATTTCCTTACAGGAGTCACCATTATCAAATGGCGCCATGAGGGGCGCAACTCGGAATAAGATGGAGGGATTAACTTCACCTTGACCAGGAAGAAAGAAAAAACAGAACTGGCCTTCGGCAAAATTCCGGCATATTGTAAATACGAATTATTCATGGAACGCTACCGGAGCGCCGCCGAATTTATTCGCCTGGCCCTTAACCATAACCACCCTGTTAAATTGTTAGATGTGGGCTGCGGCAACGGTTATTTGAAATATTTTTGTGATTTTGGCACAATAGAGTGGCACGGCATTGAAATCTGGGAAGAGAGATTTAAAGATTGCCAACGATTAGGGTATACAATGCATTGGTGCGATATAGATAACGATAGATTGCCATTCAAAAATCAATTTTTTGACATCGTGGTGGCCAGTCATGTATTAGAGCATCTTCAGAATCGCAGTTTCGCTTTGCAGGAAATATATAGAGTCTTAAAAAACGGTGGATTGATGATAGTGGGAACGCCGATAAAACCCGTGTTGGTAAGTGATGTAATGAACTTTGTGTATTCGTTCCGGGCAATAAATAAAGGTGAAACTGCGCATAATTTTGATATCTATTCTCTCAAGAGATTTATAACTGAGAACCTGCCGGGAGCCCAAATTGTGGATATCCGGGGCTTCAGGATTATTTCCGCCAGAAAAACCAGAGATTGGGAAAACAAATTGAATTTCTATAAATTCAATACCGTTATCGGCAAGACCGTTCCCTCCATAACCCCTGAGGTCAACGTGGTCCTGGTAAAGAACGGCTCCAAAGAGGACGTGCAGAAATTTCTTCAAGCCAAGAGGGGGGAACCTGTCTCCCAGACGCTTTAATCCTTATGTCTGATCATGTCCCAACCCTGCCGGATCAGGACAGGCAGAAACGCCGTCGGGAGAAAGTCCTCATCGGTCTTCTTCTGCTCCTGGTGGTGGCTCTCACCACCGTGGAGGTTTACCTGGTGCGCCAGGGGGGGCACCCCTTCACCGGCAGCCTCCTGGTCTTCGGCTTGGTCAATATCAATGCCATCCTGTTTCTCCTGTTTACTTTTCTCATCTTTCGCCATCTCACCAAGCTGTTCATGGAAAGGCGGGCCCGGGTCTTCGGGTCCCGGCTGCGCACCCGTCTGGTCCTCACCTTTGTCAGTCTGGCTCTAATTCCCACCTTGTTCATGTTTTTCATTGCCTGGCAACTCATCTCCGGGCGCCTGGAGTACCAGTGGGACAAATTAGTGAAGGACACCCTGGAGCAAACCCTGGCCCTGGGCCGGGTGTTCACCCAGGGGGTGCAAAATAAGCTCCAGGCCGTGGGGAATCTCCTCGGCCGCGACCTGGAAAGCCAGACGCCCTGGTGGGGTCAGGAAAAGGAGGCCTTGCAGTCCCGGCTCACCGGTTTCGCTAAAACCTACCAGCTCACCGGCATAGAAATCCTCACGGCCCAGGGGGAAAAGTTGGCGGCCAGTGAGCTGATCAGCCCGGATGACAGCCCCACACCGCCGCTGCCGCCCCTCACCCCTGACCAACTGGAGGAGGGCGGGATTCATCGTCAGGCCCTGGCCAGCGGGGTTGTCATCAGTCAGGTGGCGCCCCTCAAGTCTCCCGGTCGGGGCGGCAAAACCTATCTGGTGTTGCACCAGCTTATCCCGGGCTCCCTGCTTCACCGGGTGGTGGAAGCTGACAGCCAGGCCCAGAAAGTGCGTTACTCCCAACGCCTGCTGCGGCCGGTGCGGGTGAGCCATTACCTCACCCTGGTCATCGTCACCCTGCTCACCATTATGTCCGCCATCTGGCTGGCTTTTTATATGGCCAGGGATATCACCACGCCCATTCGCCAGCTGGCCGAAGGGACCCTGAAAGTGGCCGGAGGAGACTATGACTTCCACATAGACCAGAAAGGCAAGGATGAGATCGGCTTTCTGGTGCAGTCCTTCAATAACATGACCCAGGACCTCCAGGCCAGCCAGGCGCAGCTGGCCCTGGCCCTCACCCAGCTCCGCCAGAGCCTCACCGAACAGGAAGCCCAGAAACGCTACATGGAGATCCTCCTGCGCAACGTGGCCGCGGGAGTTATTGGCGTAGACCCCGAGGGCCGCATCACCAATATCAACGACTCCGCGGCCCAGATTTTCCGGGTGAAGCCGGAGGAAGTCCTGGGAACCCCGGCCCGGGTCCTCTTGCCGCCGGGGGAGCACCAGGAGTTGGTGGAGTTCGCCGATGCGGTCCGGAACTCCGGGCGCACCATGGAAAAGCGCATCCACCTCACCTACCCGGATAAGACCCTCTACCTGCTCCTCAAGACCACGGCCCTCAAAGGCGACAGCGGTCAGAACCTGGGCATGGTGACGGTTTTTGAGGATTTAACCGAACTGGAGCGGGCCCAGCGCCAGGCAGCCTGGCGGGAGGTGGCCCGCAGCATAGCCCACGAGGTGAAAAATCCCCTGACCCCCATCAAGTTGGCGGCCCAGCGCCTCCGCCGGCGCTACCTGGGAAAAATCCCCGACGACGGCAAGGTCTTTGACGAATGCACCCAGATCATCACCGACCAAGTGGATGAAATCAAAAATCTGGTGAATGAGTTTTCCCGGTTCGCCCGCCTGCCGCACCTGGCCCTGGCCCCCCATGACCTCAACTCCCTGGTGCAGGAGGCCCTCACCCTCTACAAAGAGGTGCAGCCGCGCATCACCCTGAAATTCGAGCCCGATCCGGCCCTGCCCTCCGTTTCCCTTGACCGGGAGCAAATTAAACGGGTATTGTTGAACCTGGTGGACAATGCCCTGGCCGCCATTCCCGGCACCGGTGAAATCACCCTGTCCGTGCAGGGGGAGCCACAATTTGACCGGGTGAAACTCGTGGTGGCCGACACCGGCGCGGGCATTTCAGACCGGGACAAGGGCCGGGTCTTTGAGCCGTATTTTTCCACCAAGCGGGGCGGCACCGGCCTGGGTCTGGCCATTGTCCACTCCATCATCGCGGACCACCAGGGGCACATCCGGGTGGAGGACAATGAGCCCCGGGGCGCCCGTTTCGTTATTGAACTCCCTGTGTAATAAAGTAAAAAGGAAAAAGGCAAAAAACTGATCGCCTTCATCATTGGCGCAATCATCGTAAATAAAAAAAGCAACCGCCATCACCGATAGGTATCTATTTGTTACTTTTGCCCTTAGAGCCTCTTGCAAAATGTAGCCGCAGGCTTCAGCCTGCGCTTGCACAGGCTGGAAAGCCTGTGCCACCGGGTATTAACTTAATCAACCAAGAAACATAATCAGCTTTTAAGTGAATTTTGCAAGAGGCTCCTTAGTTTTAACTTTTACCTTTTATTTTTTTACTTACCTATGTCAGCCACCATATTGTTAGTTGACGACGAACCGCAAATCCTGCAGGCCCTGTCGGGGCTCCTCCAGGATGAAGAATTCGAGGTGCTTACCGCTCCGGAGGGGGAAACCGCCCTGAAAATGGTGCGGGATGAGGTGCCTGACCTGGTCATGCTGGACATTGCCCTCCCCGGGCGGGACGGCCTGGAAATCCTTAAAGACCTGAAGGACCAGCACCCGGCCCTCCCGGTCATTATGATTTCCGCGTATGGGTCGGTGGAAAACGCGGTCAAGGCCACCCGCCTGGGGGCCTATGACTTCATTGAGAAACCACCCCACGCCGACAAGATTCTCCTGTCGGTGCGCAATGCCCTGGAAATGGCCCGCCTGGCTGACGAAAACCGGCGTCTGCGGCAGCAGACCGCCCCGTACCGGGAGATAATCGGCCAGAGCCGGGCCATCCAGCAAGTCAGGGAAAAGGTGCGCCTGGTGGCGCCCACCACCGCCAGTATCCTGATTACCGGGGAAAACGGCACCGGCAAGGAACTGGTGGCCCGGGCCCTGCACTTCCATTCCCGGAGGTCACACCGCCCCTTTGTAGAGGTCAACTGCGCCGCCATTCCCGAGGATTTGATTGAAAGCGAACTGTTCGGCCATGAGAAAGGGGCCTTCACCGGGGCCACCAGCCGCCGCCAGGGCAAGTTCGACCAGGCTCATGAAGGCACCCTCTTTCTTGATGAAATCGGCGACATGAGCCTCAAGACCCAGGCTAAGATTCTGCGCATCCTGGAAGAACAGCGCTTTGAGCGGGTAGGAGGCAGCCGCCCCATCCAGGTGGACGTGCGGGTGGTGGCGGCCACCAATAAGGACCTGGGGGAAGAAATTGCCAAAGGGACTTTCCGGGAGGACCTTTACCACCGGATCAATGTCATTCCCCTGCATGTGCCGCCTTTGCGGGAGCGCCGGAAGGACATCCCCCTTCTGGCCCGCTACTTTTTGAATGAACTGGCCCAGGAAAACGAAGGGCCTCCCAAAACCCTCACCCCCCAGGCCCTGGAAGCCCTCACCGCCCAGCCCTGGCCGGGGAATGTCCGGGAGTTGAAAAATTTCATCTGGCGGGTCTCGGTGCTTACCACCGGCGCGGTCATTGACGAGGCCGACCTCCCCCTGGAACCTGGCTTGTCCGGGAATTTTTCCGGCAGTATTGCGGCGCTCCTGACCCTGCCCGACTTTCGGGAGGCCCGGGCCCGCTTCGAACAGGAATTCCTGAAGCGCAAACTCGAGGAGCACCACGGCAACGTCAGCGCCACGGCCGAGGCCATTGGCCTGGAGCGCTCCCACCTCTATCGCAAGCTGCGGGCCTATGGCCTGGACTCCGGCCGGGAAGGGGAAGGCTAATCAGTCCTTCTTCTAGGCATTTTTATATGGCACAATACAAGTACACCTTATATTTTGAGAATGAAGTGTTGCGCAAAAGGCCCTTTCTTCAAAAAGGATTCAAAGCACGCAGTACGTGGCGGGAAAGCAAAGCGCATCCCACCTTTTCAAAATTGGTTTAACCTGGGATCATGCCGATACACTTGTCCAGAGTGGGAAGTTCTTCTCCGGGTCGCCATACAGAAGCTGGCTTAGATTAGGTCTCTTCGAGCTTCCAGCTGTATGATGGACGCAAGATGTATAACCTTGGGTGGGCGGCAGATCATTACATTCGTCTGATAGAGCAGGAATGATCCAGAAGGCGGGAGGCGCTGCGCTTTCCCGCCCTACGGCCCTGGAAACGGAAAAAGAAGGAAAAGGTTAATTGCGGATGATGAATAGCTGGTTTTTTTTGAAAAAAATCCAAGGCCTTGGCTTTTTCCTGGCGTTTGTGTCGGCCTGGGTGTTGCTACCGGAAACCCTCAGCGCCAGTGCAGCTGCTGAAGGCAGTCATGAATCAGCCCTGTTGTCCAGCATGAGTATCAGCATCCTGGCAGCCACAGTCTTTGGATTTGTCTTTACCGCTCTCAAACAACCGCTGATCCTGGCTTACATCGCCGCCGGCATTGCCATCGGCCCGCGCATGGGTTTGGGCCTGGTTCGCAGTAAGAGCGACATCGAGACCATTGCGGAAATCGGCCTGATCCTCCTGTTGTTCATGATCGGGCTGGAGCTTGACCTCAAGAAAGTGAAGGAGTCCGGCAAGTCCTTGATTCTCACCGGGGTGTCGCAGTTTATCCTCTGCGTCGCCCTGGGGCTGGGCTTTTTTCTGCTCCTGGGGTTCAGCCTAAGAAATCAGGCCCCTTACCTATATGAGGTTCTCGGGGTCAAAATTCTGGGCGGCCCCTACGATCTGCTTTATTTGGCGGCCTGCATCGGCCTGAGCAGCACCACCATCGTGGTGAAACTCCTCTACGAAAAGTTCGAACTGGACACCCTGGCTGGCCGCATCACTCTCGGCGTCCTGATTTTTCAGGATCTGTGGGCCGTGGTCCTGCTGGGCATTCAACCCAATTTGGGAGATCCGCAAGTCGGCATAATCCTGTGGTCTTTTGCCAAAGGCGCCTCTCTGGTTCTTTTCAGTCTGCTCATGAGTAAGTATATCTTGAGCTTTCTCTTCCGCACCATAGCCAAGGTACCGGAAATCATGCTGGTGGCCTCCCTGGGCTGGTGCTTCTTGATCGCCGGCCTGGCCGCCTATATGGGGCTTTCCATGGAGATGGGCGCTCTCATTGCGGGCGTGGCCCTGTCCACCTTTCCCTATAACCTGGACATTATCGGCAAGATCATCAATATCCGGGATTTTTTCATCACCCTCTTTTTCGTGGCCCTCGGAATGAGCATCCCCAATCCTCTCATTAACCCCGGCCTGCTCCTCCTCGCCGCTTTAACAGGGCTTTTCCTGGTGGCCACCCGTTTCCTGTCGGTCTATCCCATCCTGTATTTTCTGGGGAACGGCAACCGGGTGAGCCTGCTGTCCACCATCAATCTCTCCCAGATCAGTGAATTTTCCCTGGTCATATCGGTCATTGGGTCCAAAGGGGAAAACCCTCATATCGGGCCGGATATCCTCACCATTGTCACCCTGGTCTTTGTGCTGACCTCGGTGGCCTCCACATACATGATCAAGTATAGCAACGGGCTGCAAAATTTTCTCAGCAGGGGCGTGGAAGCCCTGGGGTTCAAGTCCCTGGAGCGGGAAAGCGAGGCCCCCGGCCGCGCCTTTCATCCGGAGATCGCCTTGCTGGGCTTCTACCGGGTGGCCAGCGCTTTTCTCACCGAGGTGGAAAATCTGAAACCCCAACTCAAGGAAAAACTGGTAGTGGTGGATTTCAACCCGGAGGTCTTCACTGACTTGAAATCCCGGGGCATCAACGTGGTCTACGGCGACATCAGCAATATGCCCACCCTGCACCACGCCGGCATTGAAGAGGCCAGAGTGGTGATTTCCACCATCACCGACGACATCCTGGTGGGCACCGATAATCTGAGATTGATCGGCCAGATCAAGAACATGTGTCCCAAGGCCAGGGTGGTGGTGACCGCGGGCAGCCTCTCCCAGGCCCTGGAATTATATGAGGCGGGAGCGGATTACGTGCTGCGGCCTAATTTCCTCACGGCCAGCCATTTATTGGAGGTCCTGGAACGCCTGCTTCGGGAGGAAGGCACGGACTGGGCTGAAAAAGAAATGGACCGCCTCCAGCAGAAACGGGAGGTCCTGGCCTAAGAGCGGGTTCCCGGTTGCCGATTTAAGACCTCGTTCCCAAGTTGAACTTGGGAACGAGGGGGGAACACCCGGGAACGAGGGGAAAGCCTTTTCAGGTGTTGAGACAGCCGCCCCCGGCTGTCCACTGAGGGCAGGCGAGGGCGCCTCCCCCTACACGATACTAACTTTTCAAGACAGGGAAAATAATTTTCCAGAAGCCTTTCCAGTTATTCTCATAAAATTCTGCCAGACTGACACATTAGAACAGCAATTCCAACAGCTGGAGAAACACCAGCAGGCCGGCGAAGACAGAGCCAACAACGGCGCCGGCGACGAGAA
>JBAQHL010000138.1:0-2337 GCA_049288295.1 Desulfobaccales bacterium | reverse complement strand
CAACACACCAGACAGGAGAAAACCATGGCGAAAGCTCAGACGATTACGCAAAAGATTTTGGCGGCCCATTGCGGCAAAGACCACGTGGAGCCGGGGGAGTTGATCCTGGCCAGGGTGGACATCGCTTTGGGGAACGACATCACCGCGCCCATTGCCATCAGGGGATTTCGAGAGTCCGGCGCGAAGAGGGTTTTTGACCGGGAACGGGTGGTGTTGGTGGCGGATCATTTCGCCCCCAACAAAGACATCGCCTCGGCCATCCAGTGCCAGATTTTGCGGGACTTCGCCAAAGAGCAGGACCTGGTGCATTTTTACGACGGCGGGGACATGGGGGTGGAGCATGCGCTGCTCCCGGAAAAGGGCATCGTGGCCCCCGGCGACCTCATCATCGGCGCGGACAGCCACACCTGCACCTATGGTGCCTTGGGGGCCTTTGCCACCGGGGTGGGCTCCACGGATCTGGCCGCGGCCATGGTCACCGGGGAGTGCTGGTTCAAGGTGCCGGAAAGCGCCCGTTTTGTCTATACCGGGGTTTGCGCTCCCTGGGTCACCGGCAAGGACCTGATTCTTACGACCATCGGCGAGATCGGCGTGGACGGGGCGAGGTACATAGCCATGGAGTTCGTGGGAGAGGCCATCGCCGCCCTGGGTATGGCCGAGCGCTTCTCCATGGCCAACATGGCGGTGGAGGCCGGAGGCAAAAACGGCATCATGGCGCCGGATAAAACCACCCTGGCCTACGTCCAGGGACGGGCCTTGCGGCCTTATAAAATGTATGAGAGCGACCCGGGCGCGACCTATGCCTACGAAAAAACCTATGACGCCGGCAAACTGGAGCCGGTGGTGGCCATGCCGCCCTCCCCGGAGAACGTGATTCCCGTGCGGGACATCGGCAGCGTGGCCATCGACCAGGCGGTGCTTGGCTCCTGCACCAACGGGCGCCTGGAGGACCTGCGCCAGGCGGCCAGGGTGGTCCAGGGCCGCAAGACGGCCAGGGGAGTGCGTTTTATCGTCATCCCCGCTACGCCTCTTATTTACAGCCAGGCCATGGAGGAGGGCCTCTTGAAGATCTTCATGGAGGCCGGCGCGGTTATCAGCCCGCCCACCTGCGGCCCCTGCCTGGGAGGGCACATGGGCATTCTGGCCCCGGGTGAGGTGGCCATCGCCACCACCAACCGCAATTTCACGGGGCGCATGGGTCACCCCCAGTCCAAGGTGTACCTGGCCAACCCCTCGGTCACTGCGGCCAGCGCCATAGCCGGGCGCATTGTCCATCCCGAGGTAGTGGTGGGCCGCGCCGCAGCGTAGAAAAAAATGATATTGAGGGAGGGGGCCAGGGGTCAGTGGACCCTCGCCCCCTCCCTCAAGCTCCCTCCCCCAACCCCTTAATTATACATGGTAGGACGGGCTTCCAGCCCGTCCAGGCACGGGCAAGATGCCCGTGCTACCGGCCATTACTCGGGAGCACAGTCTTCCAGCCTGCGCAGGAACAGGCAGGATGCCTGTTCTCCCGGTTAAAGGGAGGCGACAGGGGGATAGGGAGAATGTAGGTCGGGTTTAAAACCCGACTTTACGTCCCTGGCCCTCTCCCCAGAATTGTCTGTTTTATCAACTTTTTCCACTTCTCCTGGCCAGCACCACCCGGGCAATACCCTGGTAATCGTTTACAGCCTTAAGGGCATCGTAGGCCTTGGTTTCCTCCAGAAATTCCATGCCCCGCTTTGCCTGACCGGCGCCCACCTCCAGAGCCAGCCAACCGCCGGGCCGTAAATAGGAATGCGCCTGCTGGGATAAAGGTTTCAGCAGGGCCAGCCCATCCTCCCCACCCAAAAGCGCCGCCATGGGTTCATAATCTCTGATTTCTTTAGATAGCTGCTCCCATTCTTGCCGGGGGACGTAGGGCAGATTGGCGGTAATTAAAATAAAAACGGGATGGCGCCTGATCCCGGAGAATAAATTTCCCTGCAAAAAGGAAACCCGTTCCGCCACCCCATGGCGCCGGGCGTTCTCCCGGGCCACCTCAAGGGCGGCTGCCGAAATATCCACCGCCACCCAGATAAGCTCTAGCAACTCCCTGGCCAAGGCCAACACCACCGCGCCGGAACCCGCGCCGACATCGAGGGCGAGATTACCTTGACCGGGAGCACAGGCATCCTGCCTGTGCTGCACAGGCTGGATGCCTGTGCTCCCGGGGCTTGGGGTTGGGGGAGGGGTTTCAGGGGAGAGGGTAGGGGCTGGCGGCACAGGCTTTCCAGCCTGCGGAAGTCCCTGGCCCCCTCCCCTGAACACATCCAAAACCGCCTCCACCAGCACCTCGGTATCCGGGCGGGGGATAAG
>JBAQHL010000137.1:0-3531 GCA_049288295.1 Desulfobaccales bacterium | reverse complement strand
CCGTCATGCACCTCACCAAGACCCTGCATCCCCCGGGCGGGGCCACTGCGCTCATCGCCGTCATCGGGGGCCCGAAAATACACCACCTCGGTTATCTCTATGTCCTTATGCCGGTGGCGGCCGGGGCCCTGCTCATGTTGGCGGTGGCCCTCCTGGTCAACAACCTGGCGCCCACACGCAGGTACCCGGAGTACTGGTATTAGCTCAGGCAGACATGCGCTGATGATAGTGGCTGATGATGTCCCGCTTGGAAATCATACCGACAATGTCATCCGGATCATCCTCCCGGGTGACGGGCAGTTCATCCACGTTGAGCCGGGCCATTTTATCCAGGACACTTTGCAGGGATTCGTTCCAGGAAGCGGTCACCACGTGAGGGGTGGCCACGTCCCGGGCCACCACCACCCTGGCGAGGCTGGACTCGAACAGAAACTCCCGTATATCATTGATGGACAAAATTCCGGTCAGTTTGGCCTGGGAGTTTATGACCGGGAAATGGGTCTCCCGGGAACCGGTCACCACCTTGACGAGCAACTCAAAGGGCATGGTTTCGGGGATCAGGGTTACGGGCCGGTTGTGCATGGCCTCATGGACCCGCATGTCACCCAGGAGTCCCCGGGCGAACTCCCCCATGTGGGCCGGGGACGCCAGCCGGTTGATGGTTTGTTTTTCATAGAGGCTGGTATGGCGCAACAGGAGGAAAGAGACGGTGGACACCAGCATGAGGGGCACCAGCAGGGTGTAGCTGCCGCACATTTCGCAAGCCATGATAATGGAGGAGATGGGCACCTTGGCCACCCCGGCGAAAAAGCCCCCGATGCCCACCACCACAAAAGAGCTGGGATATACCACCCAGCCCGGGGCCACCTGATGACCGAAAAAGCCAAAGGCCCCGCCCAGCATGGCTCCCATGAAAACCGAGGGGCCGAAAACGCCGCCTGAACCCCCGGAACTGATGGTGGCAGAGGTGGCCAGAATTTTAATGAAGACTAACAGCAGCATGAGGCCCCAGAACATCTTGCCTTCCATGGCGGCCTGGATCCAGCCGTAGCCCCCATCCATGATTTGCGGGGAACTAAAGGCGATGATTCCCAGGATAGCGCCTCCCAGGGCCGGTTTCAGGATTTTGGCAATGGGCAGGCGGCGGAAAAAGTGGTCTCGAGACCCGTAAAATATCTTGACGTAACAGTAGCCCACCAAGGCGCAAACTACCCCGAAGAGAGCATAGGGCAGGAGCTCCCGGGGTTCAAAGTTCACCGGGCCGGGGAAAAACAAGGCGGTGCGGCCGTACCATTGGTCAAAGATGGAGGAAGCCACGATGGCCGAGACGATGCAGGGGAGGATGGCCTCAAATTCGAACTCGGCCTCCCGGTACAGGACCTCAGGGGCGAAGAGGGCGGCTCCCAGGGGGGCGTGGAAGATGGCCCCGATGCCGCCGGCCGCCCCGGCCAGGACCAGGACTCGCCGGTCCCGGGCCTTGAGCTTGAGGAGGCCGGCCAGGGTGGAGCCAAAGCCGGCGCCGATCTGGGCTATGGGTCCCTCTTTGCCGGCGGAGCCGCCGCTGCCGATGGTGATGGCGGAGGCCAGAATTTTCACAAAAGGAACGCGCTTGCGAATGTGGCCGCCTCTTTGATGAAAGGCGTCAATCATGGCGTCGGTGCCGTGGCCCTCAGCTTCGGGGGCGATGAGAAAAACCAGGAGCCCGGATATGAGACCACCCACTGCGGGGATGAGGAGAAACAGCCAGGAACGGGTGGCCGCCAAAGCGGACACCTGGCCGGCGGTGGCTCCCCGCTCGGGTTCCAGAAAACCGGCGGGCAGGTGCAGGAAATAATAGAGGGTTGTCCTCAGGGTTTCTTCAAAAAGGATGGCGCCGAAGCCGGCCACGATGCCCACGGCGATGCTCAACAGGGGCCAGCGCACATGCCCGGCCCAACCATACAGGTTTTCCGTTATGCGGTCTTTTGTCCACCGTGGCGATGTGTTGTCCACCTGGTCCGGTCTCTCAAAAAAAGATCTTGATTGGTCTTTGTCCTGCACAATGTCAAGAGTTGCAACTTTTAACAATACCAAATTTTCAAGCTTTGGAAGAAAACCCTGGTTAATCTGGAATTTTACTGTATTCACATGGCAATCTCAAAGCCGCATGTTTAAGATTGAAGAGATGCCAGGCTGGCCTTGCCCTGAAAAGAAAGCCAGGCGAAAGCGAAGGGGATAGCTGTTTTTATGTGGTGGCGCAACCGCAATGTTCTCCTGATTCTGTCCATTATCCTGGCGTTGCCCGCCGGTAAGCTGGCTGCGTACCTGGAGCCTCTGATCCTGCCTGCCCTGGGACTGGTTATGACCCTGGCCCTCTTGGAGGTATCGGGGGGGTCATTCCGCTCGGCCCGGGGTATGGTGACGCCGGTGCTGGCAGGCCTGGGCCTGAGCTTCGGCATCCACGGCGGCCTGGTTCTGGGTCTCAGCGCCCTGTTTGGTTTCGGGGAGGACCTCTTCACCGGTTTTGTCCTGGTGGCGGCATCACCCCCGGCCGTGGCGGTGGTGCCGTTTACCGCGCTTTTGCGTGGGGACCGGACTTTTGCCTTTCTGGCCACCATCGGCTGCTATTTAGGGGCCCTGGTAATCACCCCCCTGATGGCGGTGGGGCTTTTGGGCACGGCATTTATCCACCCCTTCAAGATTTTTTGGATATTGGTTATGCTGATCCTGCTTCCCCTCCTCATCTCCCGCCTCCTGCGCTGGGTCCGCCTGGAGGCCCGGCTGGAGGCCATGCGGGGGGCCCTGACCAACTGGTCTTTTGCCCTCATCACCTTTACCATTGTGGGCTTGAACCGGGAGCTCATTTTGCAGGAACCGCTGACCCTGCTGCCGCCGGTGGTCATTGCCCTGATAAGCACCTTCGGGTTGGGTTGGGCCATTTCCGGGGTGGCCAGGCTTTTGGGGCTTGGTGAGGAAATCACCGTCAGCCTGGTGATGCTGGGGACCATGAAAAACGCGGCCTTGGCCGGCGGGCTGGCGCTGAGCCTGTTTGATCAGAAGACCGCGGTGCCCGCCACCGTGTGCGCCATTTTTCTCATCGTTTATTTTATCTGGCTGAGTGCCTGGAGTGACCGCAGCCGCCGGCGGCAAGCCGCCCAAACAGGAGCCTAAATATTCCCCAACCCCATAAAATTGCTTGAACCTTCTGTCATTGCCTGGTAGTTTTCCGGCTTGAAAAGGAAGTTCTGATGGATAATCCCAAGTTGCCGTCAAGCAAGCGGGGACAAGGCTCTCCGTACCAGGACGCAGGCTGAAGCCTGCGGCTACATTTAATTACCACTATGGACTTGACTTGGTATAAGACAGTGCCGCTGGCCATGTGTTCGTGCATTGCAGCATTACAGGAGGTCAGGATGCAGAATCGCTGGAAAGGGTGGGAAAAAGCTGCGGTGGCTGCGGCTCTTGTCATTCTGGCGCTGGGGGCGCTGCCGTCCCCGGGTCTGGCCGGCAAGAGGGACCCCCTGATGTACAAGGGCGCGGAAATGATGGTGC
>JBAQHL010000136.1:0-5849 GCA_049288295.1 Desulfobaccales bacterium | reverse complement strand
CGGCCGGGCAGACGGGCAGCAATGTGGGCGCGGCTGCCAAGGCCGCAGTGACCGGCGCCTTGGAGGCTGCGGGCAGTGTGAGCCAGACCGCCATCACCGCAGTGCGGGACGTCCTGGTGACCGCGGTGGGTGGCCTGAAAGACGTGGTGGGCGCGATTTTGCCCACGGGCGGAGGGGCCTCCGAAGCGGGAGAGGTGCCCGAGAAGAAGAGCCCTAAAGGAAAAATCGAAGGCCACTAGAACCTATTTCAAAACTTACCCTGAGGCCTTAAAGAAGTTATCCATATTGGTATGGGAGCTTGTAAGTCCCCCTTTTCTAAAGGGGGATTTAGGGGGATTATTAAGGGGTTATATAATCCCCCCTTACCACCCTTTAAAAAAGGGGGGATGATTTTTCCCTGTTCAATTTTGACTGCGTAAATATGATCGAGGCCATCCACACCGCAGTAAACGGGAGAGTCCGCTACCGGGTCGAAGGACTCTACCGGTCCGAAAGTCTGAAAAGACTCCTGGAATCCAGGCTGGCCCTTGTCAAGGGCATTAAACAGGTTTCGGCCAGTCATCTCACCGGCAATCTGTTGGTGTGCTTCAACACCGGTAACACCCACGAAACCATTACGGACCTCATTGCCGGTATCGTCACGGAGCACCAAAACAATTTTGGCCATTCCAGAGGAGAAAGTGATTTTCCCCAACAAACCGGCCGCCAGGCAACCTCCGGCAACCCCGGCCCATCCCCCGGCATACTGAAAAGCCTGTTGTTCGCTGCTGTGGCACAGCCCCGGGAGCCCTGGCACCTCTGGGAAGCCGATGCCGTGGCAGCCCGGTGGAAGATCTCTCCGGACCAGGGGCTCACCGTCGGGCAGGTGGCGGAAAATCTAAAAACCTACGGCCCCAATCTGCTGCCGGAATCAGAACCCCGCTCCGGCTGGGAGATATTCTTCGACCAGTTCAAGTCCCTGCCCGTGGCCCTCCTGGGCGCGGCCGCCGGCCTGTCGGTGGTCACCGGCGGCCTGGTGGACGCCATCCTCATCATGGGGGTGGTGGTGGCCAACGCCGCCATCGGCTACAAAACCGAAACCGAGTCGGAAAAGATCATCCGCTCCCTCCAGACCCTGGTCCGTCCCGCGGCCATGGTGAGGCGGGATGGGCAGCTGCAGGAAGTCTCCGCCGAAGAAGTGGTGCCGGGCGACCTGGTGGTGCTGCGCCCGGGGAGCTACGTGCCTGCGGACGCCCGCCTCCTGACCGCCAACCACCTGTCCGTGGACGAATCCGCCTTGACCGGGGAGAGCCTGCCCGTATTGAAATCCCCCCAGGCCTTGACCCATGAAAATATTCCCCTCGCCGACCGGGTCAACATGGTGTTTATGGGGACCCTGGTCACCGGGGGAGAGGGCCTGGCCGTGGTGGTGGCCACCGGCAGCTTCACCGAGATCGGCTTGATCCAAACCCTGGTGGGCGAGGCCGCCACCCCGGAGACGCCTCTCGAGCGGCAACTCGCCACGGTGGGCGATCAGCTGGTCATCGTCTGCTGCAGCGTCTGCGGGGTGGTCTTTCTCATCGGCCTCTGGCGGGGCTTTACCTTCCTGGAGATGCTGCGCAACGCCATCTGCCTGGCCGCGGCCGCGGTGCCGGAAGGGTTGCCCGCCGCGGCCACCACCACCCTGGCCCTGGGCATCAGGGACATGCGCCACCACCACGTCCTCATCCGCCGCCTCAACGCCGTGGAGACCCTGGGTTCGGTGCAAACCATCTGCCTTGACAAGACCGGCACCATCACCAGAAACCAGATGTCGGTGGTCCAAATTTATGCAGGCATGAAGAGCGTCCGGGTAAATAACGGTCAACCGCTGGACCCGGTAAACAAATACGCTGCCCTGAACTCCAAAGATTTGCGCCGCCTTCTGGAAGTGTCGGTGCTCTGCAATGAAACCGAAATTTACCGGGAAAACGGCCACTATGACCTGAGGGGGACGCCCACGGAAAAGGCCCTGATGGAACTGGCCCTGGGCGCCGAAGTGGACGTGGAGGACCTGCGGACCCATTATCCCCTGCTCAAGACCCATCACCGGGCCGAAGGCCGCAATTACATGGGCACTGTGCACCAGCACCCGAAAAAGGGGAAATTCCTGGCCCTCAAGGGTGGTCCCACCGACGTCCTGGGCATGTGCGGCTGGTATCTGAAAGGTGGACGGCGCCTGCCCCTGTCTGAAGACGATAAGGTGGCTATTGAAAGTGAAAACGAATATATGGCCGGGGGCGAAGCCCAGAGAGTCCTGGGCATGGCCTACGCCGAAGGGGATCTCGCCCAGGACCTCGAAACCCCCGACGGCCTTACCTGGATAGGCATGGTGGGCATGATCGACCCCATCCGGGACGGGGTGAAGGAGGCCATCGCCGCCATTCAGAGGGCGGGCATTGACACGGTCATGATCACCGGGGACCAGGGCCCCACCGCCTACGCCATCGGCAGGGAGTTGCGTCTCAGCGGGGAGCTGCCCCTGGAAATTCTGGATTCCTCCCATCTGTCCCAGCTCGACCCCCAGACCCTGCGGGCTCTGGCCCAAAGGGTTCATGTCTTTGCCCGGGTGAGCCCCTCCAATAAGCTGGAGATCGTCCAGGCCCTCCAAAAGTCTGGCCGGGTCATCGCCATGACCGGCGACGGCGTCAACGACAGCCCGGCTCTCAAGGCTGCGGATGTGGGCATCGCCATGGGCGGCACCGGCACGGACATCGCCCGGGAAGTGGCCGACGTGGTCCTGGAGGAGGACAACCTGGAAACCCTCATCGTGGCTATCCGGGACGGGCGCACCACCTACAACAACATCCGCAAATCAGTACACTTTTTCCTGGCCACCAACCTGAGCGAAATCATGATTACCTTTGTGGCCCTGGCGGTGGGGTTGGGCTCCCCCCTGACCGCGGCCCAGTTGCTCTGGATCAACCTCATCAGCGACATTTTCCCGGGGCTGGCCCTGGCCATGGAAGAAGCGGAGCCCGACATCCTGGAGCGTCCGCCTCGAGACCCCCAGCGGCCCATTTTCACCGCCGGCGATTACCAGCGCATGGCTGTCGAGTCCACGGCCCTGACCGCCGGTTCCATGGGGGCCTTCGGCTACGGCATCTGGCGCTACGGTCTGGGGCCCCAGGCCAGCACCATGGCCTTCCACGCCCTGACCGCCGGACAACTTCTCCACGCCGTCAGTTGCCGGTCTGAGAGCATCGGCCTGTTCAGCAGCAAACGTCTGCCCCCCAATCCCTACCTGACCTGGGCCGTGGGCGGTTCTTTGGCCCTCCAGGGACTTACCCTTGTTATTCCGGGTTTGCGAGGACTTCTGGGCCTCACTCCCATTAGGCTCCTGGACGGCCTGGTGATTGCCGCCAGCAGCCTGGTGCCCCTGCTGGTGAACGAGGCCACCAAGCGCCCAGCCGTTGACCCTGAAGAGGAACTGCTCTAAAATAGCCCAGCGAGGACGCTTGCATGAAGAAAGACTTTGTGTTTACCTCCGAGTCCGTCACCGAGGGGCATCCGGACAAGATCTGCGACCAGGTCAGCGACGCCGTCATCGACCATTTCCTTGACCTGGACCCCCAGGCCCGGGTGCGGGCTGAATGCGCCATAGCCACCTCCATCCTGTTCATCGCCGCCCGCTTCGCTTCGGAAATCAAGGCGGACGTGGCCTACATCGCCCGCAAGGCCATGAGCAAAATCGGCTACCTGGAGCCGGACTTCGATGCCCGTACCTGCAGCATCCTCACCAGTCTCCAGGAGTATCCCCCCGATCTGGACATCTTCTTTAACGAACAGAAGCTGACAGACGAGGAAATCGACAAAATTCACGTGCGGCAGCACGCCAACGTCTTCGGCTTTGCCTGCAACCAGACCCCCCAATACATGCCTCTGCCCATCTGGATGGCCCATAAACTGGCCCGCCAGATCGACACGGTTCGGAAAGAAGGTCTGATGCCCTATCTCTCCCCGGACGCCAAGACCCAGGTGGGCGTGGAATACCGGGATCGCCGCCCGCACCGGCTGCACAGCGTCACCATCATCGCCAGCTCCACCAAGGCCGCCATCGGCACAGTGCCCCCCAATCGAGTCCACGCTGACATCATGGAGGCCGTCATTAAGCCGGTTTTTGCCAAAGAAGAGCTGCGCCCTGATCAGGACACCAAGATTTTTATCAATCCGGTGGAGCATCTGCTGGTGGGCGGGCCGGCGGTGCATTCCGGGCTCACCGGCCGCAAAAGCGATGTGGACACCTACGGGGAATACGGCCGGCACGGCGGCAGCGCCTTAAGCGGCAAGGACCCCCTGCGCATCGACCGGGTGGGGGCCTATGCGGCCCGCCACGCCGCCAAAAACGTGGTGGCCGCCGGCCTGGCCCAGACCTGTGAAGTGTGGCTGTGCTATACCATCGGCCTGGCCCGGCCGGTGAGCATCCTGGTGGACACCTTCGGCACCGGCGTGCGCTCCGATGAGGATTTGACGGCCCTGGTCAAAAAACACTTTGACTTCCGCCTGGCCGGCATTCTCAAGGCCTTCAACTGCCGGCGGCTGCCCTCCCTCCACAAGGGAAAATTCTATCGCCGCCTGGCGGTCTACGGCCAGATGGGCCGGGATGATATTGATTTGCCCTGGGAGGCCACGGACAAGGTGGAGGCCTTGAAATCTTGAAACTAATGTAGGGTGGGCTTCGCCCACCAATTATTTTGGCGGGCAGGGCTCGCCCTACGCTTCCTTCCCCAACTTCTCTCCCCAACCCCAGATCTCGGGAGCACAGGCTTCCCTCTTGTAGCACAGGCAAGATGCCTGTGCTCCCGGAGAGAGGTGGTCTGTGGCAGAACGGGCTTCCAGAGCCCATTCAAGCACAGGTTGAAAACCTGTGCCACCAGGCCTTTCACGGCTTAAGAGAGCCAGAGACTTATTATACTGAGTTGCATTCTTTAGACAATTTATTGTAGCCGCAGGCTTCAGCCTGCGTCTGCACCGGTGAGGACACCTGTGCCACCGTTTGTCTGCAAACCGGTATTGCTCGGGTCAGGAAATTTATTAATCTTTTAAGAGGGGTCCACGGGTCATAGATCCCTGCCATCCCCCATCTCTCATCCCAGGTATATGGTAGCACGGGCTTCCAGCCCGTGCGCACGGGCAGGATGCCCGTGCTACCTGCAAATCAGTCCTAAAAAATATGATTCTTTTATGACTAAGTACTTTTTCTTTTAAAAATCAGGTTTTCCCTGATTTACATTTTGCACAGGTCCTGGTCTTGGCGGGGATGGCCGCCGGCCCGGCTAATGCGGTGACGGAATATGGCCCGGTTCAATCTAACTCCGGCCACTGGTACCAGGCCGTCTACGTGAGTGAAGGCATCAGTTGGATGGCCGCCCAATCTGACGCTTCTTCAAAAGGAGGCTACTTAGCCACCATCACTTCAGAAGGCGAAAATACCTTTGCTTCTGATTTGGTTACTGATGCAAAATATTGGGTTTTTAGTATTCATAACCATGGACCATACCTTGGGGGGATTGATAAAGGCGTATCCCCTTCTTATAACGATTGGACATGGGTCAACGATGATACATGGAATTATACCAACTGGGGCTCTGGCCAACCAGATACTCCTGGGACAGAACTTTACCTACAATTCTTCAATAAGGATTCAAGCCTCCCTGGTTCTTCCTGGAACGATATAATGGATTCTTGGAATGGTGGTATGCGTGGCTACATCATCGAATACGATACCAACCCCGTCCCTCTGCCGCCCGGCGTCCTCCTCCTGGGGAGCGGGCTTTTGGGCCTGCTGGGCTGGGGGAGGTTCAGGCAGCAGTAACACGCGGTAATCGAGG
>JBAQHL010000135.1:0-2535 GCA_049288295.1 Desulfobaccales bacterium | reverse complement strand
GCCAGTTTGTTTTGGGGCGCAACCTCCTGGAGTTTCCCGAAGCCCTCCAGGGCGTGGATGTTCTCGTCACCTTCAACGGCTCTCAATTTGACCTGCCGGTGCTGAGGGCCGCCTTCCCTGACCTTCCCTTCCCCCCGGTGCACCTGGACCTGCGCTTTATCCTCAGCCGCCTGGGCTACCGGGGCGGCTTGAAGCGCCTCGAGCCTCTCTTTGGCATCAAACGGGCCCCGGAGGTGGCGAGTCTGAACGGCTACGACGCCGTGCTCCTGTGGAGACGCTTTCAGCGGGGCGACCGCACCGCCGGCAAGCTTTTGCTCCAATACAACCAGGAGGACGTCTTGAACCTGGAGGTCCTCATGGAAAGGGCTTTTGCCCTGGGGAAAACCGCCTTGTTGAAGGAAGGCCGGATGGGTCAGGACCTCAGGGCTTCCGGCCCTCTTGCCGGCTCCCCGCAGGGGTAACGCGAGGCAACCAGCGTTGATTTTATTGAATATCACTGGCTTAATTGCGAAAGTTCGCGAGCTCTTCTGAAGATGATTTTTTTCCCCACTTTTCTAAAGGGGGGTTAGGGTAGTAGTGTCCGGTAAGCATAGCCCCCTCCCCACGGTGGGAGGGGGTTGGGGGAGAGGGTTTTTGAGAGCATGACCTTAATTTTACGAAGAAATTTGCCACCCCCACCCCAACTCCCCATCAAGGGGGAGGGAGTTTCAGCTTCCTGGACTCCTCATCCAGAAATAAGGCCCGCCTATGAGCAGATCACTCCCATTTTGAAGGAAAGTCTTGGTGGCACAGGCGTCCCGCCTGTGCTGACGCGAGTCTTAGCCACGCAGCTAAATTTTTTTCTTCAAATGAACCGATGATTGCAAAAAACCTACCGGACACTATTGGGGTTAGGGGGGACTTGAAATAACCACCACAAAGGCCTTAAAAACGGGATGGGGGATCGGCGCTCGATGACTTCCTACACAAGGAACCGGACGAACCTTGCTTGGAGTTGCGCCATGGTTCTGGTGAGTCTGTTTTTTTCTACGGCTGCCGGTCTTGGAGCCGAAGTGGTCAAGCTGCCGCCCGCGGCCCATCAGGGCAAGATGTCGGTGGAGGAAGCCCTGAAAAAGCGGCGCACCGTGCGGCAGTTTGCCCATCGGAGTTTGAGCCTGGCCCAGGTCTCCCAGCTCCTGTGGGGGACGGGCGGCCTGAGCGACCCCCGGGGCCTGCGCACCGCACCCTCCGCCGGGGCCACCTACCCCCTGGAATATTATCTGGTGGTGGGGGAACGGGGGGTTGCCGGGCTCCCGGCCGGACTCTATCATTATCGCCTGGAGGCCCACAGCCTGGAGCTTACCCAGAAAGGGGACCTCAGGGTTGCGGTGGCCCGGGCCTCCCTGCACCAGACCTGGATGGCCGAAGCCCCGGTCATGGTGGTCTTCGCGGCCGAATACCGCCGCTGCACGGCCCGCTACGGGGACCGGGGCATCAAATACACCCACATGGAGGTGGGCTCGGCCTCCCAGAACCTCTTCCTCCAGGCCGAGGCCATAGGCCTGGCCGCCGGCATCGTCGGCGCCTTCCAGGACGGCATCCTGAGCGAAGTTTTAAAACTCCCCCCACAGCACGAGCCCCTCCTCATCATGCCGTTGGGCTACTCCCATTAGCAGGCTTGAGACCTCTGTCTTGAAAAGTTTCGAGTTGTGAGTTTTGAGTTTTGAGAAAATCCTTTACCCCCTCTCTACCCGCTGGCGGGGGGAGAGGGTTGGGGTGAGAAAGGAATTTTTTTCATAATTTGCGGGTGGGCAGCAGGCCCATGAGGAACTGTTACGAACCGGTCATGACCCGATTTGGGCCGCCCCCGTGGATGAAAATCTTTCGTAGGGGCTTGACTCATTAAGCCCTGAGGGCGCAATGCCTTGCGCCCCTAAGGGGTTTTTCACGGCAAAAGTTCGGTTGCCTATTTCCCTCAAACAACCTGGGACCGGTAGGACGGGCTTCCAGCCCCTTCAAGGCACAGGTTAAAAACCTGTGCCCTCGGGTTTTTCATGATTTTGAGAGAGCCGCCGGCTCATGAGCGACTGTTCTGAAAATATTCTCGTAGGGCGCGTCTTACGTGCCAAAATGGCTGCGTGAGACGCACCCTGCATGGATTTTCATTGCCTTGGGTGGTCCAAGGGACCATGAGCCACTGTGAAAATCCTGGCGAACACCCGCCGTGGCTGTATTTTGCCGGCAAGAGTGAGGCGCGCTAACCCATATTTAAACCAGAGCGCAATATTTTATGAGTCAAGAAAGCTTAAGATACAGAACAGTTATGAATACTTGAGGCACCAGAAACGACCGCGGCTTAGTACAGCATTTCATAAATTCACTAACGTATTCCTTTGTCACCCTGAGCCGAAGGCGAAGGGTCTCTGTCCTTTGCGTTGAGATTCTTCGCCGCCTGCGGCGGCTCAGAATGACAAGCTTGAATGTTAACGTATTTAAGAATTGATGTACTAAGTGCTTATCCGTATTTAACTTGACATTTATCAAATAACATGGCAT
>JBAQHL010000134.1:0-4773 GCA_049288295.1 Desulfobaccales bacterium | reverse complement strand
GCTCAGGATGACAGCAAGGTTTTTCGCGGTGGTCTCATACCGGGTTGCCGTCAAACGGTGGCACAGGCTTTCCAGCCTGTGCAGGCGCAGGCTGAAGCCTGCGGCTACCAAGAATTGCTCTTAGAACGCAACTCGGTATCAAAATAGTAGAGCGATAATGTCTAGCAGGCGCCCTCGCCTGCGACATACGACGGGGGTGACTGTTCTGCCCGATTGTTTCAGAGCAAGCTAATCCGTCCCGGGGGACCGCCGGAACTCCTCATAGGACTTCACCGGCGCCGGCGGCACGCCGGCCTGCTCCCGCTGCTGGTTTAAGGTCTCCAGATATTGGCGGTACAACTCGTAGACCTGCTGGTCCTGAGCCGCCCTGTGCTCCTGGGTGGTCATGGCTTTGCCGGTGGTTTTGCAGGCGCTTGTCAGGGAAAGGACCAAAATTATGAGGACCCAGAATGGCTTCATGATTCACTCTCTCTTGGGGGGCGGCTGTCCAGATAGGCCTGCAGGATAAGGCTGGCGGCCACCTGATCCACCACCCGGCGGCGCTTGCCCCGGCTCATATCAGCCTGGATCAGCAGGCGCTCGGCCTCCACCGTGGTCAGGCGTTCATCCCAGGTGGCCACCTGGGCTCCCAGGGCTTCACCCAGGGCCCGGGCCAGGGCCAGGATCTCCTCGGCCTGCTCCCCCAGGCGGCCGTCCATATGCCGGGGCAGTCCCACCAGGACTTCCCGGACCTGGTAGGGGCGGGCCATCTCCATCAACCGGGCCAGGTCCCGGTCCCAATCTTTGCGTTCTAAAACGCCCAAACCCTGAGCCGTAAAACCCAGGGGATCGCTCACCGCTAAACCGATGCGTTTTGTGCCCACGTCCAGGGCCAGGATGCGCGGTTCACTCATCCCTTATCCTTCTCCAGTTTGCAGAGCCGGCGAAAATTATCCCCCAGGACCGCCCGGGCTTCCTCCGGAGGGAGGTTGAGGCCCCTGACCTTCTCCAGTTCATAGCCCGGCTGGCTGAAGGGATAGTCACTGCCGAACATGAGGCGGCTGCAGCCGTGGCGGCTGAGATAATCCGCAATTTCCCGGCTCGCCGCCAGGGCGGTGTCGGCGTAAACCTGGGGGAGGGCAAAGACTCCGGCCCGGTCCAGGGCCTGGTAGCCGCCGTTTAGCCCCCCCAAATGCGGAATAATTACCGGCACTCCCTCGGGCACCAGTTTTTCCAGAAAAAAGAGGGTATTGTGGAAGGTTTCCTCCAAAAGAATAGGAATTCCCCGGTCGCGCACCACTTCCAGGAATTCCCGGCAGCGGGGTGCGTCATAGTGATACTCCGGTTCATTGCCGTGGCGGTGCCACTTGACGGCTGCAAACTCCGGCCCCAGGTCCTCCCAGGCAAAATCGTTCCATACAAAAAAATACGGATAAATGGCGATGTCCTGGTCTTTAAGATCGAGCAAATAGCCATGGGCCCGGCGCCGGCATGCCTGCCAGACGGGATCGTCCACAAAGTCCGGATCAAAGCGGTCGTAAATGTCCTCCACCGGCGGGATCAGCCCGGCTCCGGTGATGCCCGCGCCCGCCAGGTGCAGCCGCAGGTCCTCCCACCGCCAGGAGACGTTTTGGCAGCCGCAGTGCAGGTGACTGTCGATGATTTGCAATCCCTCTACCAAGTTTCCTTGCCCCCGCCTTTGCTCCTTAGCGTCTTAGCGAGAAATCTTTTCCCCTAACAGGTCAAATGCAGGGCCGCGGCCAGCCGCCGTTTCCCCGCCAGGGCATTAATAAGCCGGCAGGCTTCTTTGGTGGGCACGGCCACAAGTTCAATGCCCTTGTTCTGCAAATATGCGGCCAGGGTGCGGTCTACCTCCAGGCGGCCGGGCTGCCCCCTGCCCACCACCAGGACTTCAGGAGCGGCGGCCAGGGCTTCGGCCACGTCGTTCAACTGCAAAAGATGGGACTGTTGCCGCCACCAATCAGCCTTGATCTTTCCGGGCCAGATCAGGACGTCCTGCCGATATGACACCCCATCGATGACAATATGCCCAAAATCGTAGCTGTCAATATGCATGGTTTCTAACGCGCCTTTGTCAGAAAAGGAGTTAATCCGATGGCACTTTCCCGTGTTTTGCTTTCTGCAAGTTTCCTTCCCTCGCTGCAAGCGGTAGCACGGGCATCCTGCCCGTGCCTGGACGGGCTGGAAGCCCGTCCTACCGTGCTAAGGCAAGTTGGGCGAAAAGGCAAAGGCTACCTCAACTCCTGGCCCCTTTTCAAATTGCAATCATCCAAACAATTTCAGTATATGCGAAATGCCCGGGTTTTTCTATTTGCTTGTTTTTGTTATGAATAGATTCAATGATGAAAAAGACCTGGGGCAAGCTCCAACAGGATACCCTAACCTGGGCAGGCCCGGGTGTCAGTTGAAATGGTCTTTTGCCACTCCCCCAGAGGTGATGGCCAGGCGGCCGCCCCCTTCGCTCCGGGGTATCATGGTCGGTTAAGGCTGGCTTGATTAAAAATGCAAATCAACCTCAAATATGTCATATTTTGGCTGGCCTCGCTCCTGGCAGTTTTCACCTGGTCTGCCATAAACCCGCATGATTACTTTACATGGCTTCTTGAAGTTCTTCCGGCAATAGCCGGCTTGGCCATTCTCACCTTCACCTACAAACGTTTCCCATTTACCCCGCTGGTCTATTGGCTTATTTGGCTGCACCTGATCGTGCTCATGGTCGGCAGCCATTACACGTATGCAGAGGTTCCATTTTTTGAATGGCTTAAGCCCGTCTTTGGCTGGAATCGAAATAATTATGATAAAGTTGGCCACTTTATGCAGGGCTTTGGTCCTGTTATGATTACCAGGGAGATTTTAATCAGGCAAAAAGTTGTTGCAAAAAAAGGCTGGCTCCCTGCAATCCTCATCTTACTGATTTTAGGGACCAGTGCGGCCTATGAGCTTATTGAGTGGGGGGTCTCAGTGGCAACCGGCTCTACAGGAGACTCATTCCTGGGAACCCAAGGTTATATCTGGGACACGCAATCAGACATGTTCATGTGCTTCTTAGGCTCGACAATCGCCTTACTGCTGCTTTCCCAATGGCACGATTCACAAATGGAACGATATGCAGGGATTAAATCTCAGTCAAGCCTAAATCAATTGAAATAAAACTCTCTGGGAATTATTCGAGGTTGTTGAGGGTTGGAACACCAGCAACACTGCCCAGGTCTAACCTTCTAAGTGCATAATTAAAGTCTCACCTCTTCACGGTTCATCGAACACTTATTGCCATTAATAAGGGCGGGAAGCCTCATGAAATCAACGCGGCAGAAAAAAAACCTGGAAGCAGGGCGGGTTCGCCTGGACAACGTCGCCATTGTGCTTTTCCGTCCCCAGCTCCCCGAAAACATCGGAGCAGTGGCCCGGGCAGCCTGCAACATGGGAATAAGCCGCCTGCACCTGGTGGAGCCCGTCTCCCTGGAACCGGAGCGCCTGCGCATGATGGCCACCCCGGCTGCGGCCCACCTGTTGGAAAGCATGGCCGTCCACGGGGATCTGGCCGAGGCCCTGGGGCCCTTCCAGTATGTGGTGGGCACCACGGCGCGCCTGGGGGGCATCCGTCGGGAACTGAGAAGCCCCCGTGAAATAGCCGCCCGTCTCATCGACCTGTCCCAACACAATGATATCGCCCTGCTCTTCGGGCCGGAAAATTTCGGCCTCACCAACCGGGAGCTGCCGCTCTGCCACGCCCTGGTCACCATTCCCACGGCGGAGTGCACCTCCCTCAATTTGGCCCAGGCGGTGATGGTCCTGGCCTACGAACTGCAGATCGCCCGCACGGACAGCCCCCGTTTTCGGCCCCGCCTGGCCAGCACCCACGAACTGGAAACCATGTATGCCATGCTCCAGGAGGCCCTGGTCAAAATCAACTACATCGGGGCCCAGAACCCTGAGCACTGGATGCTCAATGTGCGCCGCCTCTTCAACCGGCATGGCCTGCAGGCCCGGGAAACCCAGGTCATCAAGGGCATCTGCCGCCAAATTGACTGGTATGTGCGCACCCGCCTGGCCGAGGGACAAAAGGCAAAGTCCGCCGGGGATAAAAATCCGGCATCCTGAGAGGCAAGTCCCCGCGGCTCTTCCCTTTCTCATCATAGATATTATGTTATAATTAGCAAATTAGCTGAAAGATCACCCTCATCGAGGTGCAGGGGTTGCACCTCGTCGGGAAATGTCCCTAATGCCAGCCCCCTGTGGCCTGGCAAGGCGGCTGGCTCCTTTTGCCGCCAGTCAGAGGTCTTTTCCTGACAAGCTCATTCCCCCGGTCAGGTGATGGTGAGAAAAAGGAGAGGCAGCATGGATAAAGTTCAGTCAGGGCAGTATGCCCAGGTGCATTACACCGGCCGCCTGACAGACGGCACGGTTTTTGACAGTTCGGAAGGCCGGCAACCCCTGGAATTCCAGGTGGGTGGCGGCCAGGTCATCCCCGGTTTTGATCAGGCAGTCCAGGGCATGACAATGAACGAGGAAAAAAAGTTTCTCATTAAAACCGACGAGGCTTATGGTCCTCTGCGGGATGATCTGAAAAAGGAATTTCCCCGGGATATGCTGGGCGATAAGGAAGTTGAGGCGGGTCAGGAGTTGTGGTTCAAATCTCCCCAGGGTCCTGTTCCCGGCAAGATTTTAAACCTGGCCGCCGATACCTTTACGGTTGATTTCAACCATCCTTTGGCCGGCAAAGATCTGGAATTCTCCATCAAGCTCGTAGGGGTCAGCAACACTCCCACCCAG
>JBAQHL010000133.1:0-2820 GCA_049288295.1 Desulfobaccales bacterium | reverse complement strand
AGGTAGAAATAGTATTCTTTGACGTCCTCGCCGTGGTTGCCCTCGCTGTTGGTCAAACCAAAGATACTTTCCTTGAGAATGGGGTCCTTGCCGTTCCACAGGGCCAGGGCGAAGCAGAGCCGCTGCTTGTCGTCGGACAGGCCGGCGATGCCGTCCTCGCCCCAGCGGTAGGTCCGCGAACGGGCCTGATCGTGGGTGAAGTAGTTCCAGGCGTCGCCGCCCTCGCTGTAATCCTCCCGCACCGTGTCCCACTGCCGCTCACTCAGGTAGGGGCCCCACTTTTTCCAGGGCGATTTGCCGCCCCGGGCCTCTTCCAGGCGAATGGTCTCTCTTGTCTTGACTGGCATGGTTCTCTCCGATGTTTGGGTCCGCTAAATGTTATTCGTCCTGCATTGGATGGGAAACTCGTCATGTTAAGGCCTTCTCGTCACTTCGTCCCAACGCCCACGTCAGGCAAGGCGGGGTAATGAGAGTTGTAAGCAGCACGACAATGATGAGGACAGAATAATGAGAAGTGCTTAAAACTCCCATGGATTTGCCAAGGCTGGCAAAAATCAGGGTCACCTCCCCCCTGGGCACCAAGCCGAAGCCCACCACCAGCCTGTTATAGCTTTCCTTTAGAATGAAGGTGGAGGCCATCTTGCCGAAAATGGCCACCAGGGTAATGAGCAAGCCCAGGAGTAAAACCTTAAGGTTGGCAAAGGAGGTCACATCAACTTGAAAGCCCAGGAGCACGAAAAAAAGGGGGGCAAAGAGGTGTTCCAGGGGCGCCAGGAGAGATTCTACGGTTTGCCCGCCCTCCGGTGACTTCACTTCCACCTGAAAGAATCGGTCTTCCAGGATCAATCCGGCGGCAAAGGCCCCGATGATGGTGGACAGACCCATCAGGTCTGCCAGCCAGGCCAGGACCAGCAGGAGAAGGAAGGAAAAATAAAGCTTCACATGGGTTTGGTCCAGCCAGGCAAACAGGGCGATGTCATTTTGCAAAAACTTCATCCCGAACCAGGCTACGGCGGCAAAGAACAGCGTCGCTTTAAGGACTATGAGGACTATGGAGGGCAGGGACACCACTCCAGTGGTGAGGATGGCGGTGACCACTGCCAGGATGATGAGGCTTAAGATGTCATCCAGGACCGCGGCCCCCAACACCACCTGGGCCTCAGGTAGGCTCAACTTGTTCATATCCTGGAAGGACCGGGCCGAAATGCCCACGCTGGTGGCGCTCAAGGCCCCGGCCACCAAGAGAGGCAGCGTGGGGCTCTGGCCTCGGGGCATGAGGAGCCACACCACTGCATAGCAGCAAACAAAGGTCAGGCTCACTTCGGCAAGACCGAGACCCACCACCGCCCTGCCGGCACGCCTAAGCTTATCAAGGGTGGATTCCAGACCAGCCATAAACAGAAGCAAGACCACACCGAAGCTGGATAAAAAATGGAGGACTCTGGCCGCCAGCTAATATTGGGGAATTTGGGGGCTGGCAAACACCGTCTGGACCTGTGCTTTCTCAACCGGAGATAAATCGGACTCCGCCAGGGTGAGGCGCACCGCTTATAGCCAGCCCACTTGTTGGGTTAGCACTTTTTGGGTAGCCGCCGCCACCTGGTCTGTATGACGCAGTATGGTTACCGTCGGGGCGCTCAATTGATAAAACAGGGCCCCTACCAGAATGCCTACGGCCAACTCACCCAGGACGGCCGATTGATTGAGTTTCCTGGCGATGAAGTGGCCAGCTATGGCGCAGATGAGCAGAATAGCCAAAACCAGAAAGACCCTGGCATAGGGGTCGCCGTGATGGCTATTGGCTTTTGAGAGTGTCTCGGCCTGAGGTGCAGAGGTTGACGCCTGGGCTAATGAGTCTCCTAATTGATTATTCCCGGAAATGGGGGAAGTTGCCGGGAAGCCGACAAATAGTGCCCCCATGAAAAGGAAGAGCAGCAAGAACCTGAGTATGTTTGCCTTCATCACTGCATGACTATCCAGATGGTATTTCCCTGGACCCGCCTGAGGAGAAGTTGCCTGTGTGCGCCGAGTTCAGCTATTTTATCAAGGGAAGAGCTGGATTGGAAGTAATCCGAAGTGCCCATGATACTGAGGTCGGCACCAGGGCTATAACTTGCCAAAAGGACAACTTATCGTTCTGACTGGAAAAATTACGGATATGATTTGGTTATTCGGAACTATGTATTTAATCAGGCAACTCAAAACCTTCATTAATGCGCTTGCGCAATACCCCAGAAATCTTAAACACCAACACCTTCCGAGGGGCTATGGTCAGACTCTCTTTAGTTTGCGGGTTCCTCCCCCGACGAGTCCTCTTTTGCCGTACTGAGAACTTTCCGAATCCACTGATAAGCAGGTTTTCTTCCCGGGAAAGGGTTTCCTTCATTATCTCGAAAAGGCGACTCACCATCTGTTGAGCTTCCCGTTTACTCATACCCAGGTGAGTTTGTAGCTTAATAGACAACTTTTCTTTGGTCAGGGCCATGTGTTACCTCTATTTGAGTGGTGGGTAAGCCGTGAGTCAAGTGCTTATTGGTTCTTTTTACCTTAAGTAACCCCCTTACCGTTCTTGTCTGGGGTAGTTGGTGAGGTGCCATGCTTAATAACGGCCCTTAATCTTTCCAGCAAGTTTGCGTCAGGCCAAACCTTTTCAGGGGCCTTTACCCCCATTTGCTGAGCTTCGGGAGATGGGGCTACCAGGGATAGGGAATAATCATCCTCCACCAGATACAGATGGGAGTTCTGCCATATAATGAAATAGCGAATTATATCGTCAACTATGATGTATGGCTCCTCCGCATTTCTCGTACATGCCAAGAC
>JBAQHL010000132.1:0-16979 GCA_049288295.1 Desulfobaccales bacterium | reverse complement strand
GAAAATCGCCAGGCGAAAAGGTCAATGGAAAGGCACCTTCTTAGTCTCCGAATATATTCATGTTACTGGATGAAATAAATTAGGTAAGCGCATGGAAAGCGAAATGAAGTTCGTCTCTGTCATCATGCCCTGCCGGGAGGAGGAGAAACATATAGCCAGAGCGCTGGGGTCAATCCTGGCTAACGATTATCCCCAGGATCATCTGGAAGTACTGGTCGTAGATGGCATGAGCGCAGACGGCACCCGGAAGATCGTAGCGGAATTTGCCAGGAGATATCCCTTCGTTAAGCTCCTGGACAACCCCAAGGGGATTACCCCCGCTGCCTTAAATATTGGCATCACCAGTGCCAGGGGGGACATCATCATAAGGGTGGATGCCCACAGCACCTATCCGGCTGACTATGTAGCCAACCTGGTGGCCTGGCAGAAAAAGACCGGCGCTGATAATGTCGGCGGGGTTTGGCGGATCATACCCGGGAGCAACGGGCCCATGGCCAGGGCCATCGCAGTGGGACTGGCCCATCCTTTTGGCGTGGGAAATGCTCATTATCGTATCGGCGCTTCAGAACCCCGCTGGGTGGATACCGTGCCTTTTGGTTGTTACCGCCGGGAAGTGTTTACCCGCAACGGCCTCTTTGATGAAGAGCACGTGCGGACTGAGGATGATGAATTCAACCTGCGCCTCAGGAAAAACGGGGGCCGCTCGCTGTTGGTCCCCGAAATAATTATTGATTACTATGCCCGGGAAAATCTCCCAAAAATTTGGCGGATGTACTATTATTACGGCTACTTTAAGCCGCTGGTGGCCAAGAAATTAGGGCTGGTCTTAAGTCTGCGTCACGTAATTCCATCCCTTTTTATAATCACCCTTTGTGTTTGCTTTTTAGGGGGCTGGTGGTTTCCCATTCTGGAGGTTTTGGGAACCTTGGTCCTTTTGACTTACGTACTTACGGATGTATTTTTTTCTTTTATGGCTGGATGGCGGCAAGGGCTGCGGGTAACCGCCTGCCTCGCCTTAGTTTTCCCGACCCTCCATTTCAGCTATGGTTTAGGATTCTTAAGAGGCTTTCTGGACTTCATCCTACTGGGCAAGACAGGTGTCATGGATAATAAGGTTGTGCCTCTTGCCCGTTGAGAGGGGGAGAGGCAGGACCATAATAATTCTCGGCAGAGTTCCTCCATATGGAGCCGGAAGCCCTGAAAGACCAGGAAATGCCAGTACCTAAGGACCTTGACAACAGCAAGCGTCTGGCGGTTGAGACCGAACGCATAAAGGCGGCTTACCGCCGTCGCCATTGCGGCGATTTGTATTCCTGGTTTACTCCGGGGCACCTGCACTATATACAAGAGAGGGAACGCCGGGTGCTCAATTTCTTGCGGCGCT
Source organism: Desulfobaccales bacterium (assembly GCA_049288295.1). Lineage (GTDB taxonomy): Bacteria > Desulfobacterota > Desulfobaccia > Desulfobaccales > 0-14-0-80-60-11 > JBGSLA01. The sequence continues at coordinate 15,595 of JBAQHL010000132.1, read as the reverse complement.
CAGGGCTGCCCCGTTTAGAAGATCTGCATATCCTCGAGGTCGGGTGCTACACCGGCTATTGGCTGGGAGAACTTGTCAAGTGGGGGGCCAGGCCGGAGAACCTGACGGGCATTGATCTTTTTTCCGAGAATCTGGTAACAGCCCGCTCGATCCAGGCCCCCAAGGTGGGCCTGGCGCTTGCTAATGCGGCATATCTGCCTTTTCGCCCCTCCTCGTTCGACCTTGTTCTCCAGTCCCTGCTTTTCACATCCATTTTGGACCCGGTTATGAAACAAGCGGTGGCGGGGGAGCTCCTCCGGGTTCTGAAACCTCAAGGCTTTATCCTCTGGTATGACTATCACGCGAACAATCCCTGGAATGCAGATGTGCTAGGGGTGAAAAGAAAAGAAATCCAGAGGTTGTTTCCCCATTGCCTGATAAACCTCCAGCGCGTCACCTTGGCCCCGCCATTGGCCCGTTTCCTGGCGCCTTATTCCTTCCTGCTCTGTTCCCTCCTGGAAAAACTTCGATTCCTTAACACCCATTATCTGGGAATAATCCAAAAAGCGGCTTGACAGGCCACTGAACGACAAGAGAGACCGGACCCCCGTTATCATCCTGTCCATGGGGATGCCGCTTTTGCCTCCCGAGATCGATCTCCGGGAAGTTGGGTGTCAAGGGTTCTAACCATTCTGGGAAAAAACCAGGTTCTTTGCTACAAGGACAAACCAGTGGGCGGCAGGAAGATGCTCATATATGGGCAAGGCAGAAAATTTCTGTCAGCCCGAGACCAAGTTTCCAACCTGAGGTTCTCTCTCAAAGGCGAAGATGACTTGAAAAAAGCCATTTTTTCATGAAAAAATTGTCCAGCGGAGAGGACTGAGAGAGTTGGCATTATCAAGGAGGTTGTTATGAAAGCCAAGTTTACTTGGATAACCGGAGTCTTTTGTCTTCTGCTGATGGCGGTGGCAGCCACGGCTGGAACCTGGACCCCCAACAGTTTCTTCTATCAGCCCGATCTCAATTCCAGGGGACCCGACGAAAAGAGCAAGTTTGATACAGGGATGAACCGGGTCGATGCCCATTTAGGCAAATACAAAACCCTGGGGGACCCCAACTACGAAACCCTGGCGGAAGCCCTGATTAGCATCGGCAGCAGCGAGGTCACCTTAACCATTCCTGCCGGGACCTTGGTGGTGGCCGGCAACACCACGATTGGCAATAACATCGCGCTAAGAGTCCTTAAGGGCGGCAAATTTTCGGTAAACAACGGCGCCACCCTCACCATAAATGGGACGATTGACGCAGGGCCTTACCAGATATTTACCGGGGCCGGCGTGGTAACCCTCGGGGGGGTAAGCACCATATACGATGTGTGGTATGCCAGCCCGCCGTCAAACCCGGAGGGCCAGATCGCCGCGCCCGTGGGATCCCGTTTTATCAAAACCGCAGGCGGCGCTCCCCTGGTGTACGTCAAGGAAAGCGGCACGGGCGCTACCGGTTGGGTGGCGTCTAGCGGCGGCTCGGGAGCCACTGCCTTTACCGCTCTCAACGATGTTCCGAGTTCGTATAACGGCCAGACAGGCAAATCTCTTCGGGTCAATTCTGGCGCTAGTGGCCTGGAATTCTATACTCCCTCTTCCTCTGGCAGTCCCAAGCCATTTATCACTTTAGGCGAAACCGGTTATGCCACCCTATCTGAGGCACTTACCACCATCGGTTCCACCGCCACCACCCTGGTTATTCCGGCTGAGGTCGGCGAGGTGCCGGTCACCGGCAATATCACCATTCCTGCCAATGTTCAATTGCGGGTTTTAAATGGTGCCAATCTTATGGTTGGAAATGGTGTAACCTTTCACATTAATGGTCCAATTGAAGCAGGGCCTTATCAGATATTTTCATGGGTGGGAACGGGAGCAATCGACATCTCTGGCAGCCAAACGACCGAATGTCCTCTTGTGTGGTGGGGAGCGCAAAGCGGTACGGGAAACAATGTCGCCCCTGCCTTAACACAAGCCATCAACGGAACCGGACACCACCAGGTGATCAGGGTAACCAAGGGTCTGTGGCGTATTACCACCCCCATTACCATTATCAAGCCTTGGGCCAATGTGCGTCTGAGGGGAGATTCTTTGTGGAATTCACAAATTTACATCGACGTTGGGAATAATGTTGGCATAACCATAGGTGATGAAGCACATCATTCAAGCGATTTGGAGATTGGGGATATTTCATTTATTGGGCCAGCTGGTTGCTGCACGAACGCACTAAAAATAGTCCAGGTTCACGGCACCTTCTTGGACAATGTAAATTTTTGGCTTGGCTGCACCGATTACGCCCTGAACATAGAGGGTTGTATCTGGCTCAGGGGTCATGTACGGGTAAGAAATGGCACTGACAATTATTTCAGTTGGGCAGAACCGGAAAGCGGCATCAGGATCGCCTCAACCAGCACCTATCAGCCGAATGTGCTTGATTTACGGGTTGGCATAGCCAAAGTCAATGATGTTGGGCTGCGGTTGGATGGGACCCAGATACATTATTCTATCGGTCGCATAACAGGTTCTATTGAAGCATACGGCACTAAGGCTCTCTGGGCGAATAACCTCGACTTGCTGACTATCCAAGATCTGTATGTTGAGGGTAATGGCACGGAAATGTTGCTTGATAAATGCAGGAGCGTCAAAATTCAAGACCTGTTAACTAATGATGGCTCCCTGAATGTGAAATTTACCCAGTGTTTTAATTGTTCCATCGACACGTTTTTGTTAAAAACCCTGGAAATCGATCAGGACTGTCGGGGAATGGTTGTAGGCACCGGCCGCCTTATGGAGTGGAACGGTCTCAAGAACGAGGCTCCCGACACCCAATTTGTCGGGAATGTAACCATGAATTATGGCGGTATGCAGACTTCTTTTTGCATTCCTGGCCATGACGCCCGCAATCTCTTTTATAATACCCTCTTAAACCGTTGGCAATCGGACCGTCCTGATGGCGGCTGGCAGAAGGATACCCACAACACCTGGACCCAATGTGGTTCCGGCCTGACGGACACTACCAACCATCTGACCCCCTATTGCGCCAAGATTGTGGCCACTGGAGGCGACCCCTGGGTTTACTTCAATCTGGATGCTGCCCAGGTCCAGCAAATGTTGGGAAAAATGGTGAACTTTACCTTTTGGGGGAAGCTGGCTCAAGGACAGACTTTCAACTCATACCCCACCGTGTTTATGAGCTTTACTGTCCCTGCCTGGCAGGCTTCTACCACTTATCAAGAAGGGGATGGTTGTGTTCCAAGCCCAGGCAACGGCAAACAATATTTTTGCCTAACCTCCGGTACTTCGGGCAGTTCGCCACCGAGCTGGCCGACAGCTGAAGGACAGACCGTGACAGATGGGACAGCGGTCTGGGTGTGCCGCGATCCCAACTTTTCGAATAGCTCCACCCAATTCAATGCAGCTGACGTGGGGAAATGGAAGCAGAGCCGTGTTGATGCGTATTGTCCCAAGAATGCCACGGGTGGGGCTGGGTTTTTCATGCTATATCGTCAAGCAGGAGGCGCTAATGGCACGTTTTATCTGGCCGAACCTACGCTCATGACAGGACGCCATGGGCCAAGAGGGGTGGTCCCGAGTCAGAATGAGTTTCAAGACTCCGCAGTCATCGGCGGCAATAAGATCACTTCTGGATCAGTAGCATCAGGAAATCCATCGGGGTGGCGCAAACGGGGAGATCAGCATTGGTGGACCGACCCCTCCGCCGGGCAATCTCCGGGAGTCGTGGCGATTACCAGCGGCAACCCGCCCACCTGGAAAGCCATGGCCAACCTGGCGAATTAATCTGCAGAAAAAGAAGGCGATTGGCGGAGAAAAATCTCAATCTTTGGAAGGTATAGGGGCTGTCGACTTGCTGAAAGGTCCGTCAACATTCAGCCGGGAAAGGAAGGCAAGTCGTCTTCGTCATCGGGGTCGACGCCCAAGTTCCTGTAGGCGATGTTCAGGAGGTGGCGGTACCAGCTGATCCAGACCACGGCCAGGGCTATGATGCCCACAAGGGTGATCCAGCCCTGGCTTTGGGCAATGACATATAAAAGGAGCCCCATGACCAGGAGGCCGAGAGCCAGGAGCAGGAAATCTGATAGGTATTTTTTCACACTAACCATCTCTCAAGAAAAATCTGTTTTCTTCATCGCGATGAATTTCCGTGAAATGATAATTTTTAATGGCTGAATAAAAGGTGGTGGTGCAGCCCTCTATATTAAAGTCATGCAATTCAATAATTATTATTTTGGTCTTGCCGAGCCAATCCTGAAAGGAACTGGAAAAAATCTCCTTTTCAGCCCCTTCTGTATCTAATTTAAGAATATCGATTTTCTCAAAATTACACCCTTTTAATATTTCTCCAATAGTAACGGCTTTGAGAGAGCCTGGTTCATTTGTCACAACTTCTTTGACCATAAAGCCATAGTGGCCGACACTCAAATCTACTATTTTTAAAAAAGTATTTTTATTCCAAATGCCAGCTTTAATTCTTTTAATATTATCATAGCCCGTCGTGTTCTTTTCTAAAATGGCGAAGTTTGATTCCTCCGGCTCTACAGCCACGACCAAGGCATCCGGGAACTTGTTTGCAAAAAAGAGTGAAGAATACCCAACGTAGGCTCCGCCATCAATAATAAATTTTGGAGAGAAATTGTCAAAATACGGTACATGATAATCTTCCAATAACAGTACTTTTTCAAATATATATACGTCAGTGGTGTTGCCCCTGATCACAATAGGATGTTTGTATTTGGGAATCGAAACCTGGATCAAGTCGTTACCGGGCAAGAGACGCAGACGGAAAATCAGATAAATTCCTCTGAGGAATCCAAAGGTGGAGAGATATTTTGAGAATTTAACTGCCAATTTTATGTACTTCTGAAAAAAACCTGACAACTTATTCATCAGCTCTCTACCTCTTCTCATTCATCCGCGCAAATCGCACTCTTCGAAATTGTAGCACGTTTGCACCTAAATGCTAAGGCAAGGCAGCCTCTGGACGATTGATCTTAGGGACACAGGAAAGGGGCCACTTTCCCTTGCGGTTTTTTTAACGAAAATGGCAGGCCACCCAGTGGGTGGGGGCAGTCTCCCGGAACTGGGGGGCGGTATCCCGGCACAGGGGGAATTGGGCTTCCGGGCAGCGGGGATGAAAAGGGCAGCCGGAGGGGACCTGAAGAGGGGAGGGGGGGTCGCCCTGAAGCCGGGGGGGAGTGAAGGGCCGCGCCGGGTCGGGCAGGGGCACGGCATTCAACAGAGCCTCGGTGTAAGGGTGCAGGCGGGCCCTGTCAAAAACTTCCCGGGGGGCCAAGTCCACCAGGCGCCCTAGGTACATGACGGCAATGCGGCTGGAAATCTGGGAGATGACGCTCAGGTCGTGGGAGATGAACAAAAACGCGAGGCCGTAGCGCTTCTGGAGCTCGTTCAACAGGTTCAGAATCTGGGCCTGGATGGACACATCCAGCGCCGAGACGGGTTCATCCGCCACGATGAGGCGGGGTTTTAAGGCCAGGGCCCGGGCGATTCCCAGACGCTGGCGCTGGCCCCCGGAAAATTCATGGGGGTAGCGCTCCAGGTGCTCATCCTTGAGGCCGACTTCTTCCAGGAGCTCGGCAGCCCAGGCCCGGCGCTGGGCTTTGGTCCCCTGGCGGTGGATGAGGTAAGGCTCTTCCAGGGTCTGGCGCACCGTCATCCGGGGGTTCAGGGAGGAGTAGGGGTCCTGAAAGATAATCTGCATCTGCCGGCGCCTTTCCTTGAGGCGCTGATGAGACAAGCCAAACAGATCTTCCCCCTGAAACAAGACCCGTCCCAGGGTGGGTGGCAAGAGGGCCAGAAGCACCCGTCCCAGGGTGGATTTGCCGCAGCCGGACTCTCCCACCAGCCCCAGGGTTTCCCCCTCCTTAAGGGTGAGGCTCACCCCGTCCACGGCTTTTAGGGTGGGTCCCTGGCCCCAGGGACCGGCCAGGCGGAAGTAGCGGCAAAGATCTTGAGTGGCGATGAGGGGATCAGGCATACCTGGGTTTTCGGTTTCCGGTTTACGGTCTTCGGTAGAAAGCATCAGGTAATCTTATCGCCCAGGGCTTTAGGGTAACCTTAAGAAAAGTCTGGAGGCTTAGTCAAACCTTACCCTGTCAGTTTGATAAAGGCTTCCTTGGCGGCCCGGCAGATGGCCAGGGGCGCGCTGGCTCCCCGGCCCTCATACCGGACGCAGCGGCTGGGGCTGTAAAAGGAGGCCACCCAGAGCTCCCCGGTGACCCCGAGAAACATGTCCAGTTTCAACTCCACGTAATGCTTCTGGATCATGAGCTTTACCAGGCGCCAGGCCTCGGTCATGGAGGAGGTAAAGGGGCGGATGCCTTGATCGCCCATGATGACATTGGCAATAAACTGGTCAAGATCCCGGTCGACGTAGTCCATCATAGAGCATGGCCCTCACATCCTAACATGGGGAGTTGTAAAGAGCGGCCGGCTCACGCCCCCAGCCGCCAGGTCGCAAAGGGTGCTAATCCTCCTGCCCAGAAACATGAGAAGTTTTTTGGGACGGCCCGAGGCCGCCGAGCTGTCAGTGAGCAGGGCATGCCCTTTGTTCTGTTGGTTTCCCGAAATTATACCCCTTCTTTATGTCAATTATACAACCAGCAGCGCACCCGGTGGTCCCGGGCTACCGTCAGCCAGGGTGGCGGGCTTCCGCAGCGGTCGTGGGCCTTGGGGCACCGGTCCTGAAACCGGCAGCCCGGCGGGACTTCCTGGGCTCCCGGCACCTGCCCGGGGATGGTGGGGAGAACCTGGCCCAGGGGATGGTGAAAGTCCAGCCTGGGCACCGAAGCCAAAAGTCCCCAGGTGTAAGGGTGGCCGGGGTTTTGAAAAAGCTCGGCAGTGGGGGCTTCCTCCACCACCAGGCCGGCATACATCACCGCCGCCCGGTCAGCGGTTTGGGCCACCACCCCCAGATTATGGGTGATAAAGAGCACGGCGAGATTGAGGTCCTCCTGGAGTTGGGTCAGGAGGGCCAGAATCTGGGCCTGAATGGTGACGTCCAGGGCCGTGGTGGGCTCATCGGCGATGAGGAGTTCAGGGTTGCAGGCCAGGGCCATGGCGATCAGGACCCGCTGGCGCAGACCCCCGGAAAGCTCGTGGGGATACTGGTCAAAGCGCCGGGCCGCGTCGGGCAGACCCACCCGGGTGAGGCCCTGAATGGCCTCAGCTTTCGCCTCACGGGCAGACAGGCCCCGGTGCTGGCGCAGGACTTCCGCCACCTGTTCTCCCACGGTGTATACCGGGTTCAGCGAGGTCATGGGCTCCTGAAAGACCATGCCGATGCGGTTGCCCCGGATGAGGCGCATGTCCTCTTGGGGAAGGTCCAGGAGGTTTTCCCCGTTAAAGCTCACCTCGCCGCTGATTTCCGCAGTATGTTGGGGAAGGAGGCGCATGACCGACAAAGCGGTGACGGTCTTGCCGCAGCCGGATTCCCCCACCAGACCCAGGGTTTCCCCGGCCTTGAGTTCCAGGTTCACCCCCGCCACCGCCCGGAGACGGCCCAGGGGGGTATGGAAATGGACATTCAGGTCCCGGATTTGGAGAAGGGGAGCGTCCGGGGCCTGCATCATTCCGGGGCAGCCCTCTCCAAGGGGATCTGGATGGTGAAAGTGGACCCCTGCCCGGCGGTGCTGTCCGCGATGATGCAGCCGCCGTGTTCTTCGACGATGTTTTGACAAATGGCCAGACCCAGGCCGGTGCCTTTCTCCTTGGTGGTAAAATAGGGCTGAAAAATGTTGGCCTGCACCTCGGGGGTCATGCCCTGGCCGTTGTCGCTGATGCTCACTTCCAGGTTGGGATCTATAATCTTGGTGGCCAGGGTGAGTTCACCGCCGTGGGGCATGGCCTCCAGGGCGTTCTTGAACAGGTTGATGAGCACCTGGTGCATCTGCTGGCGGTCGAAAATGATTCGGGGAGCTCCGGGGGCCTTTTCCCGCTTCAAGGTGATGTTATGCTCCTGAAAGGCATCCTCGAACAGATCCACCACCTCATCGAGGAGCATTTCCAGGTCCCCGGGCTCTTTTTTGGCGGGGGGGCGCCTGACGAAGTCCCGCATCTCCGCAATCATGCTTTCCAGGCGGGCGACCTCTTCCATGATGATGCCAAGTTTGTGCTGCCCTTTGTCGTCCAGGCCGGGTGTTTTTTGCAACTGGCGGGCAAAGCCCCCGATGATGGCCAGGGGGTTTTTGATTTCATGGGCGATATGGCTGACGGTGTTGCCCACGGCGGCCAGGCGTTCAGATTGCAGAAGCCGTTCTTCCATGTGCTTGTATTCAGTGATATCCCGGACAATGCCGGTGAAATAAAGGTCGCCCTGCACTTCGGCCACGGAAAAGGAGATGCTGATGGGAAATTCGGCGCCGTCCCGGCGCTGGGCGTTAAGTTGCACATGCTTGCCGATGACGTGGGGACTACGGGTGGCAAGATAGCGGCGCACGTAATCCCGGTGTCCCTCTTTATGGGGCGGGGGGATGATGATGCTCAGGTCTTTCCCTAAGGCCTCGCTCCGGGAATACCCGAAGATGGTTTCCGCACCCAGGTTGTAGCCGACGATTTGGTGATTCTCGTTGATGGTGACAATAGCATCGGTGCCGCCGAACAGGATGCCGGAGTTAATTTCGTGTTTCTGGCGGAGTTCCTGAAATTGACAGAGCACTCTCTCTAAAATCGGGGTGCCAGGCCCGGTGATGAGATTGTATAAACCTTCCTGAGGATATGCCGGCAGTTCAGGAACCAACTGTTGCCAATCCAAGATCAGATCAAAGGTTTTCGGCTCAAGTCCGCTAAGAGGCCGGAGGCAGCCCTTGCTCTTATTGGCAACGAGACCAAGGGTCTCGGCCTCGGGTTGGAACTTCGACAGGCCTTCGGAAGGTTGAGTAGGCGAGTCTGGCGAACGCCCCTGAAAAAATTCTATGTCAACGAGAGGATAGCCCGCCGCCGAGTAAGGCAGGAGAAGGGGGAGACAACTGGCGGTTTCCCGATTGAGAATGATGGCGATGCGGATGAGATTGGGAGTATCGGCCATACTTCCTGCCCAGCAGCCCCCAATTACCCAGAAGGTGGCCGGTCGTTGACCTGGCGGCGCTCACCGCGGGCCGCGCCGCTGCCGGTCTTGCTGAAAGAAAAGCGCTGATGAGGCTTACGCGTCCAGGCGCTTGAAAACCAGGGTGGCGTTGGTCCCGCCGAAGCCGAAGGAGTTGGACAGGGCGTAGTTGATGTCCATCTTGCGCGCCTTATCGGGGACAAAGTCTAAGCCCTGGCATTCCGGGTCCACCTCGGTCAGGTTGATGGTGGGGGGAACGATGCCCTCCTCCAGGGATAAGACCGTAAATATAGCCTCCACGGCGCCGGCAGCCCCCAAAAGGTGGCCGGTCATGGATTTGGTGGCGCTCACCACGGGCCGCTTCCCCTCGTTTTTGAAAATGGAAAGCAGGGCCCGGACTTCATTTCTGTCACCCACCGGGGTGGCGGTGGCGTGGGGGTTGACGTAATCGATGGTTTCCGGAGAAATATCCGCGTCCTTCAGGGCCAGGACAATGCAGCGGGCGGCCCCTTCCATATGAGGGTCAGTGATGTGATAGGCGTCGCCGCTCATGCCAAAGCCCACTATTTCGGCGTAAATTCTGGCTCCCCGGGCCAGGGCGTGGTCCAGTTCCTCCAGGACCATGATGCCGGCGCCTTCACTCATGACAAAGCCTTTTCTTTTCAGATCAAAGGGCCGGCTGGCTATTTCCGGGTTGTCATTGTAACCCGTAGCCAAAGCACCCATGCGATAAAACGCGGTGATGGTGAGCATGGTGACCGCGGCTTCGCTGCCCCCGGCGGCCATGAGGTCGGCCTCGCCTAATTGTATGGAGCGGTAGGCCATGCCGATGGCGTGGGACCCGGCGGCGCAGGCCGTGGACAGGGCAATATTGGGGCCTTTGGCCTTGAAGCTGATGGAGACGTTGCCCGCGGCCAGGTTGGGAATCATTTTCGGGACCAGGAAGGGGGACACCCGCCGCACCCCTTCTTGCAGAAGGCGGATCATGGACTCCTCCCAGGAACCCACGCCACCCATGCCGCTGGCGATAATCACCCCGCACCGTTCCGGATCTTCCACCTCCAGGTCCAGGGCGCTGTCCTGGATGGCTTCCAGGCTGGCGGCCAAGGCAAATTGGGTGAAACGGTCCGTGTACTTAACTTGCTTCAGGTCTTCCTTGGAGAGATCGTTTTTGCGGGATTGGAGGATCTCTTTCAGGTTAAAGCCGGTGATTTCCCCGGCAATAAGAGGAAAATCGGAAGGAGCCCGATACTTGGTGACAAATCCCTTATCGAAGTTTTCCAAATGCCTGATGCCGGACTGACCTGCTAAAAGCTTCTGCCAGACGGTGGGTACGTCAAGTCCCATGGACGTAACCGTGCCCACACCCGTCACTACTACCCGTCTCAAGCCCTTGGTTTTGTTGACGGACATTACACTACCCCCCCATTTTCCACCTGTGAAAAGTCTGAATCCCTGCCACGCCTCCACCCCCTGGAGTGGATAACCTTCGGAAGGTTATCCAAAGGGACCAGATTTGCCACAGCGTAAGCCGACATGCTAAAATAACCCGGTAGATAACGACTTGTCAACTTTTTCTGCTCATTGGCTCTACAACCAGCCAGGAGTCTATACATCAACTTTGTCCGACTTGGTGGAGACCTATTCCGGCGCCAGAGTACATGAAAGACCCCTGAGGTTCCGGATGCAAGGGGTCTGGCATACGGTGATCCAGGTCTTGACCCGTTGGCAGGAGCCGGGCCATCTGGGCTTCACGGTGTCAGCCGATGACGGCCGACGCTATCGTCTTAAGTATAATCAAGAAAACGACTTCTGGAAAGTATCGATTTTTTAGGGGCGTAGGCATGCCCCTCATCAAAGTGAAAAAATCCATTTACTTTTTTTTAACATTTAAGATAAAATGTCCCAATTTTGCTGATGAATTCTTTCATCTCAAATCCTGTAAGCTTGCCCTGCCGGGCTGTGAGGAAGCGCTATGCAATGCCATATCTCCCCAACATATATGGAGAAACTGTATTCCTTTTATTCACCCTTTTATGATTATTTTTTCGGTGCGCTCCTGGGTCCGGGGCGCCGCCAGGCCTTCAATTATCTGAAGCATCAGCCTCATCAACGGATCCTGGAAGTTGGCGTGGGTCCCGGCTCCACCCTGGAGTTTTATCCCCCTCCTTCCCAGTTGGTGGGAATAGATATTTCGGCGCCCATGATCAAACGGGCCCAGGAGAAGGCCTCCCGGCTCAACGGCGGCAATCGCTACGAGTTCCACGTCATGGACGCCTGCAACCTTGACTTTCCCGACAATTCCTTTGATGTAGTCATGGCGGCCTACGTCATTACCACGGTATGCGATCCCCACCAGGTGTGCCGTGAGATGCTCCGGGTGGTTAAACCCGGGGGGCAGCTCATCGCCATCAATCACAGCCGCTGCCAAAACGGCAGCCGCTGGGGGAGGATCGAGGACATTATGGCGCCTGTGTTCGTGCGCATCGGCTTTACCACTGATCTGGACGTCATCAAGGTCATGAACGAGACCGGCATGGTGGTGGAGAACGCCGTGCGCTGCAATCTTATGAACACCGGCCGCATCATTCTCGCCACCAAGCCTCAAGAGAAATAAGCCAGAAAATCTGATTGAATCAGGCGGACGCGGTTATCCGGCAAGCGGCTTACCTAGTTAGGTGAGCCCGCCGTGAAGGGCCGCAGTCCCCGGGAGCCCCGGATACAACCATGTCAGGTCCGGGGCTTTGCCTTTTCTGGGGCAGCTCATCTCCAGATATTCTATCTGGTGGTCAACGCCATTATATTTATTTATAATAGTCAAATTACCTTTAACTGGAGACCATATGAAGGTTACCCCTAATTCCTTTGTGACTATTGATTATGTTATCCGAGCCGGCGACGATGAACGTTATCCCAAGACCGGCGAGCCCGAGAATATGTCATTTCCCATGGGCTTCGGGCTGATGCCCGCCCCTCTGGAGGAGGCCATGGTGGGCATGAGCCTGAACGAGGAAAAAACCGTGCGGCTTTCCCCGCAACAGGCCTTCGGAGAAGTGGACCAGGAGCTCATCCAGGAGGTGCCCCGGGGGGAATTTGACCCGAGCACCAATCCGGAACCGGGAGACGTCTTCGAAACCGAGGATGAGGAAGGGCACCCGGTTTATTTCGTGGTGAAATCCTCGGGGCCGGAAAATGTGGTCATCGACTTCAACCATCCCCTGGCGGGCAAGGAAGTGGAGTTTGCCATTACCCTGAAAGAGGTCCGGGAGGCCACTCCTGAGGACGTCAAGGGCTGCAGCTGTTCCGAATGCGGCGGTTCCCACTCCCACGACCACTGATGGTGGAGAATCTCTTCCGGTGAGCTACCCCTGGGCTCGACATTACGATCCCGGCGTTCCCCCTGAGGTGGAAATCCCCCAGACAACGATAACGGGGTTGTTGACGGACGCGGCCAGCAGGGCGCCGTCGACCCCGGCCCTCGTGTTTTTCGGAAAAAAAACCAGCTATGGGTTTTACCTGGACCAGGTGCGGTGTTTGGCCCGGTCCTTTAAAGATCTGGGGTTGGGACCGGGGGAACGCCTGGGGGTGTTTTTGCCCAACTGCCCCCAATTGGCCATGTCCTATCATGCCATCCTGGCACTGGGAGGGGTGGCGGTTCTTCTGAACCCTCTGTTGAGCCCCAAAGAGATAGCCCATCAGCTCAAAGATTCCGGCTGCCGCCGGCTGGTGGTTTTGGATCACCTGCTTCCCAAAGTGGAGGACGCGGCAGGGGCAATCAACCTTGAACATCTTGTGGTGACCAGCCTGTCGGAGGCCCTCCCCTGGCCCCTTTCCTGGCTTTATCCTTTCAAGGCCCGCCGCCAGGGTTTGCCTTGCGGCTTTACTCCCGGCCCCGGACGGCTGCGCTGGGGGGACCTGCTGAAGAGCCGGCCTCTCATGGACCTGCCCGACACCAAACCAGAGGACACTGCGGTGCTGCAATATACCGGCGGCACCACCGGCACACCTAAAGCTGCGGTGTTGAGCCACAGGAATCTTATGGCCAATGTGGTCCAGATCAACAGCTGGCTGACCCGTCTTCACTACGGCGCCGAGCGGGTGGTGGGGCTGATCCCCTTTTTCCACTCCTTCGGCCTGACGGTCTGCATGAATTGGCCCTTGTCTCAGGCGGCCTCCATTATTATCCTGCCAAAATTCGACATGAAGACCTTTCTGGGCATGCTGCGGAAACACCGGCCCACGGTGCTTCCCGGGGTTCCCACCTTGTTTGTGGCTCTCATCAATCACCCGGACCTGCCCGGCATTGATTTTTCTCAGATGTGGGCCTGCATCAGCGGTTCGGCCCCTTTGCCCCAGGAGGTCCGGGACCGCTTTGAAGACCTCACCGGCTGCCGCATCATGGAAGGCTACGGGCTCACCGAAGCCGGGCCGGTGACCCACCTGAACCCCTATCATCAGGATCGTCCCCCGGGGAGCATCGGCCTGCCTTTTCCCAGCACCAGGGCCAAAATCGTGGATCAGGAAACCGGAGTCCGGGACCTGCCGCCGGGGGAGGTGGGGGAACTGGTGGTGCAGGGCCCCCAGGTTATGGGGGGCTACTGGCAAAATACCCGGGAGTCCGCCCTGGTGCTGCGGGACGGCTGGCTCTTTACCGGAGACCTGGCCAAGATGGACGAAAACGGGTATTTTTATATTATCGACCGCAAAAAAGACCTCATCATCGACGGCGGCTTCAAGATCTACCCCCGGGAGGTGGAAGAGGTGCTTTTTCAACATCCTGGGGTTCTGGAGGCCGTGGCTTATGGCGTCCCGGACACCTACCGGGGGGAGCGCCTGAAGGTGGTCATCGTGCCCCGGTCTGGCGCCAAGCTTGCTGCTGAAGACATTCTGGAATATTGTCGGCCCCGGCTATCTGAATACAAGCTGCCGAAATTGGTGGAGTTTCGCACCGAACTGCCCAAAAGCATGGTGGGCAAGGTTTTGCGGCGCCTCCTGCGGGAAGAGGAGACAGGCGCCTCCCCGAACACATGAACCTGAAACGCACCCTAAAATACCACTGGCTGAAATTCCGCCGGCTCCAGGGCGACCCGCGCAAGCTGGCCTGGGGGGCTGCCCTGGGGATTTTTATCGGGGTCACCCCCACCATCCCTTTTCACACCATCCTGGTCCTGGCCCTGGCGCCCCTGTTGCGGATATCGGTAATCACCGCCTACATGGGCATCTGGATCAGCAACCCCGTCACCTGGGTGCCCCAGTACCTCCTGTCCTATGAAGTAGGCCGCTACCTCCTTTTTCGGGGAGAGTCCCTGGAAATTCCCCAGCACGCCGATCTATCGGCCTTTCTGGAACTCCTCTGGCGGGGGGGGCTGGCCCTGCAGGTGGGCGGGGTCCTCATTGCCCTGCCCCCGGCCATCGCCGCCTACTTTCTCACCTTGTGGGCGGTGAAACGCTATCGCCAACGACGGGCCCAATTAGTCCAAAGTGTCCATCTCATCACCAAAGACCGTCCTGCGGCGTCTCGGCCTGAGGCCTGAAAAGGCCCGGGGCCAGAACTTCCTCCTTCATCCGCATCAGGCCCGGCGGATCGTGGCCGCCCTGGAGCTCACGCCTGACGACCTGGTAGTGGAGGTTGGGCCGGGGCTGGGGGCCCTCACCTTTTTCCTGGCCCAGGAAGCCCTGCGGGTGGTGGCCGTGGAAGTGGATCATGCCCTGGCCGCCTATCTGCAGGCAGAACTGTTTGCCGGGAATCCCCGGGTGGAAATTATTTGCCAGGACGTTCTGCGCTTTGACTTCCGCCAGCGGGCCCGGGAGGCTGGAAGGTCCCTGGCCGTCGCGGGAAATTTGCCCTACCAGATCACCAGTCCCCTCTTGTTTAAACTCATTGAAGAAAAGGCGGCTGTGTCCCGGGCCGTGTTGATGATGCAGCAGGAGGTGGGGGCGCGCCTGGCCGCCGCCCCGGGGGGCAAGGACTACGGCATTCTGAGCGTTCTTTTGCAGTATCATTTCACCATGACCCGCCTGTTCTCCCTTTCTCCTGGCAACTTTTACCCACCCCCCCAGGTGACCTCGGCGGTCATGCGTCTAGATCCCCGCCAGCCAGATCCCCAGGCCAGGAATGAGGGTTTTTTCGCCCAGGTGGTGAAGGCTGCTTTTGCCACCCGGCGCAAAACCCTGAGGAACACCCTGGCGGCACGCCGGGAAGTCCTGGGATTGCCACCCACAGAGGTCCTGGCCGCGCTTGAGATTTTGGACATTGATCCCCAAAGCCGCGGCGAGACCCTCAGTGTGGCGCAGTTCGTGAACCTGAGTAACGAACTCTGGGGCCGGCGGGGAAATAGGGCAGGGTAGGGGAGGGCATGGAAAACCTCATCTGGCTGCCCCTGGCCCTGGGCTCGGCCCTGGCTGTGTCCCTGGCCGACCTGTCCACCAAGCGCTGCTTCGGGGACCTCTCCCCTTATGCCATGGCCCTGGTGCGCTGGTTGTTTCCCCTGCCGTT
>JBAQHL010000131.1:0-9421 GCA_049288295.1 Desulfobaccales bacterium | reverse complement strand
ATATCAGGGTTTTACCTACTTGATTAAACACTGTGATAATCCAAGCAGTTATCTCTTCGGCTTCATCAATTTCTGAGTTGTATTCCATACAAAAGGGTCGTATATTGAACGCACAAACATGGCCTTAATGAAATTTTTCCCTTGCCAAGCTGACTGTTACAGCTTTATCATGGATTCACTTACATTCTACACCCTTCCTTCGTAAACCCAACCCTGGAAAGGAGGTGAACCAAGCCGGTTACCGGCCGAGGGAGAATACCAATTTATTAACCTTCTTCTTTTTTATTAACCTTCTTCTTTAGTAAAGGCTTTTTGGTCACTGGAAAACTTAAAGGAGGGATTTTATGGCTTCTGGTAAGGCTCCGGGTAGAGCTTGGCAGGTAGTGTTTGCCGGCACTGCCATCAACCTGTGTCTTGGTATCCTCTATGCGTGGAGTGTTTGGGCTAAGTATCTGAAAGTGCCGACCAAAGAAGGCAAGCTCATGCTCGAATTGGCGGGGACGCCCATCCCCAATCAGCCCGGCTGGAATTTTCTCACTGCCGCCGAAACCGCCACCCCGTTTTCTCTCTGCGTCATTATCTTTGCCATATTCATGATTGTGGGTGGTCGTGTCCAAGATAAATTGGGCCCCAAAGTCGGCGCCATTACGGGCGGTCTCTTTCTGGCGCTAGGCTGTATCATTGCCGGCTTGTCAAAGTCTTATGGCGGCCTGGTTTTTGGTTTCGGGATCCTGGGCGGCATCGGCATGGGCATCGGTTATGCCGCACCCACTCCGGCAGCTTTGAAATGGTTCGGCCCGCACCAGCGTGGTCTGATTGCCGGCCTCGTGGTCTCCGGCTACGGCGGCGCCGCTTTGTATATTTCTCCCCTGGCTGAATTCCTGATCAGCAACTACGGCTTGACCGGCAGCTTTGTCATCTTGGGTGTCTTCTTCGCCGCGGTGACCATTGTCGCCGGGTCCATGCTGGGTTGGCCCGAACCCGGCTATGTGCCCCCGGCGCCCCCGGCGGTGGGTGGTGCAGCCGCCAAAGCTGCCACCACCATTGACTGGTCTCCCGGCGAAGCGGTGAAAACCTGGCAGTTCTATGCCCTGGTTTTCTTGTTCATCGCCACCACCCAGTCCGGCTTGCTCATTATTGCCAACGCCGCACCCATCCTGGCCAAGGCTGCCAAAGGCTCTACCTTCCTGACGGCCAACGCCTGGCTTCTGGCTTCATTCGGCGGGCTGGTGAACGCCCTGGGCCGTATCGGCACCGGTAAGTATTCCGACGCCATCGGCCGTGACAACGCCTACTCCTTGAACTGCCTGGCCGCGGCGGCCTGCCTGTTCCTGATGCCCTGGATTATTGCTTCTGGAAACATCTTCCTCCTGTTTTTGGCCGTGGGCATCGCCTACTGGCAGTACGGCGGCGGCTTGGCTCTGCTGCCCTCTTACACCGCTGACTTCTTCGGCCCCAAGAACCTGGGCATGAACTACGGCCTGGTGTTCATCGGGTGGGGTCTCGGCTTCTTCATGGCCCGGTTGGGCGGCACCATTGAGGACATCACCGGCAGTCTCACCTGGGCCTTCTACATTTCCGCCATTGTCTTGATCCTTGGCGTGCTGGTCGCCCGGGTAGCCAAGCGGCCCATGCACGTGACGGAGTAGAGTAAAAGTAATATCCCCAAACCTGGACGCAGTTAACCCGGAGATGGGGGTCTTCCGAGAAGGCAGGGCATAGCACACCCTGCCTTCTCTCTGTTTTTACCCAGCACCTGGTGAGCTCTTATGACAACCAACCCCTTTGCGGCTTTTCCTTATATCCCTGATCTCAACAACCTGTCCGTGGACATGACGACCTCCTTTGTGGTTTCGGCGCTGGTGGCCATCATGATCAATGCCGAGGCCCAGGGTTGGATGGCCACCCTTTTTGGTGACCTGCGCCCGGATGCCAAAGACCGCTTTCATTTCATCCCGTTTCTGCACATGAGCTTCCTGGGCAGCCTCTGTTATTTGTTGGCGGGTTTCGGCTGGCCCAAACCCATGGACATCAATCCCGCCAAGTTCGCGTATCCTGCGCTTTTTACCGTCCTGACCCGTTTTTCCGGGGCCATGGCCAATTTTCTGTTGGCCAACATCGCGGCCAGTGTTTTCGTGCTTTTTAAGTTCCTTGACATGGACCCCATGGTCTTTACCATGCTGGTGGGCGTCAATGTCACCACCGCCATTTATAACCTGATTCCCATTCCGCCCCTGGCCGCCGGCTCCCTGTTGACCGCCGCGCTACCCCCCCAATCCCTTCTGATGAAAAGAGCACTGTATTATTCCGGCTCATTCGTCATTCTTGCCATTTTTCTGGCCGAGAGAATTACCGGCGTGGGCATACTCAGCCCCCTCCTCAATCCTCTGGTCCAGGCCACCATGAGATTTCTGATCAAATAACTCCAGGCCGGTCCCGGACAGCGTGAAGCGGTCCTTTGGGGAGCGTGCCCTGGTTTTTCCATCCCCCCTGGATTTTTTCCGATTTTCTGGCCTGTTGTCCAAAAAATCATCTTTTTTCTGATTTTTTGGAAAAGTTCATGGAATTTTATAAAAAAAATGTTTATAGTATTAAACATACACTTTGAATAAATTCAGGGAAGGGTTCCTGCTGTGTGGGGGAGAAGCCCAAGATCTGGAGAAACGTCGAATGCCATTCCGGAGGAAAGGGGTCTCTCAAAAAAAATAAAAACGGCGTAAAGTAATCATTCGCCTTTGCCGAACATTAGTCTAAGGGGGCTTACTGAAGAGGGCCCGGGTGGGCACTTTGGTAAAGGGTAATATGAGAGACACTCCGCTCATCCTGGTGGTGGACGATGATCCGGGCATCCGTGAGTTGGTCAGGGATATCCTGACGCCTTCCTACCGGGTAACCACAGCCAGCAGCGTCAAAGAAGCTCAAGAACAACTCCGCGTCCAGGGATTCGACCTGGTGCTCACGGATATGATCATGCCCGAAGAAGGGGGCATGGAGCTGCTGAAGTATTTGCGCGTCCACTATGCCGACATTCCCGTCATTGTCTTTACCGGCTACGCCAACTTTCAGGACGCGGTCCACGCGGTCAAGTTGGGGGCCTTCGACTATCTGACCAAGCCTATCCAGATTGAAATCCTCCAGCACGCCATTGCCCGGGCCCTGAAATTTCGCCTGCTCTCCAGTCAGCAAAAAGATCTCGAAGTCGTTTTTCACGGGGCTGAAGCCCTGGGTTGGCAGGCCCTCGATTTGATTTCCGGCACCGAGGAGGCCCACCTCCTCAGTTCTTTAAGGGAATCCTGGGAAGGGGCCCTCACCCTTAAGGAGGTGGCCCAACGTTTCCTGGAAGGCATTGAAAAACTGTTGGGAGCCAAACGCACCTCCGTTTTTCTCTATGATGACGACGGGGACAGTTTCTCGGGGCTCCTGGCCAGGGGTCCTGAGGCCGACTCCCGCCTGGCCGCCACGGTGCCTGCCGGCAACAGTCTTATGGGATATGTGGCCGGCCAGAGGCGCCCCCTCCTGGTGGTGGACCTGGATTTGGATCAGCGCGTGGCCCTGTGGACCCGGCGGTTTCCTTATCTCACCAAGAGTTTTATGATCATTCCCCTTATCGGCTCCAAATTTTGGGGAGTGCTCAACCTTACCGATCGTATTGATAATCTCCCCTTCACTCCCAGGGATTTGTTCTTGAGTTGGCTTGCCGGCCGCCTGTTGGTGGAAGCCCTGGAGGCCATCGAAGTTGACAGGAAGGCGGAACCGCTCCCAGCTTTCGGCCCCCTGTTGCAGGAGCATTTTTCCCAGGGAGTGGCCCTGGTGGACCAGGACCTGCGCATCATCCAGGCCAACAGCGCCCTGAGAAAAATGCTTCGGACCAAGGGCCAACTAAAGGGCCGGAAAATATCCTCCCTTCTCGGCTTGACCTCCGGGGATCGGGAGTCCCTGCAAAACGTCATGGCCTGGGTAACGGCTCATCAGGAGGCCCGGGAACTACCCACCCTCAAATGCTCTCTTGAAGAGGGCAAAACTCATTTCCTCGGCGTCCGGCTTATTCCCTCCCTGCAACCTCAGAATGGCGGCCAGGGCATCGTCGTCTTGGAGGACCTGAGCGAACTGGAGAAACTCAAACAGCGGCTCCATCTTTATGAGCATCTGGCCATCATGGGAAAATTAAGTCTGTGTGTAGCCCACGAGCTCAACAACCCTCTGGATGGAGTCTTCCGCTATCTCTCCATAGCCCTGAGAAAAAAAGACAACCCTGAAGAAGTGGAGCGTTATTTGGGAGAAGCCCAAAAAGGGCTGCAAAAAATGTCCATGACCATCAGGTCCCTGTTATCCTCTGCCAATCCCCTGAAGGCCCCTCCCACCACGGACAATTTGTTGAACCTGCTCCAGGACGCCATGAAAATTATGATGTTCCAGGCCACCGACCAGAGAATCAGGGTGAGTTTCCATGCCCCGCCGGAGTTTCAACAAATCTCGGTGGATGGTGATCTGTACCACGTATTTGTCAACATCATCAAAAATTCCCTGCAGGCCATGTCTCACGGCGGCAAACTCAAGGTTGACGGTGTGGTGGGCAGCCAGGATATTGCCATTCATTTCCAGGATACCGGCGCTGGCCTCACTCCCGAGGAGCTGGGCCAGATTTTTCAGCCGTTTTATTCCACCAAGGACGGCACCCAGGGATTGGGGCTGGGATTGCCTATCTGTCGGAAGATTTTAGAACGATATGCCGGGCAACTCGTTGTGGAGAGTCAGCCGCAACAGGGAACCAGGGTAACCATCCTTTTGCCGAAGACGGGCAGCCCGGGGGCGCATCTTGACAGTTAAAGACATTCTCATCGTGGACGACGATTCCCTGGTGTGCGATTCCTTGCGGGAAATGCTGACCATGGACGGCTATGCCGTGGATACGGCCTTAAGCGCCCCCGTAGCCTTGACCAAGGTCAAGGAGAATGGCTTCTCCCTGATTCTGTCAGATATCCAAATGCCCGGCATGAACGGCCTTGAGCTGTTAAAAGAAATTAAAGGCCTCAACTCTGATTCTTTGGTGGTTTTTATCACGGGTCACGGCCACATCGACGGCGCCGTCGAGGCCATCAAACTGGGCGCCTATGATTACATCACCAAGCCCATCGACGACTTGCGCCTGCGGGTGACTATCCAGCGCGCCCTTGAGCAGCAAAAACTCATAACCTCCTATGAGGATCTCAAAAAGCGCCTTAAACCCTGGGACCTTCAGGAGACCCTGCTTTTTCGGGACCGCAAGATGGAACAACTCTTGGAGTTGGTCCATACCATCGCCGACACCCAGGCCACGGTTCTCATCACCGGCGAATCCGGCACCGGCAAGAGTTTGTTGGCCCAATATATTCATCGGCAATCCTCCAGGCGTCGCAAACCTTTTACCAAGATCGCTTGCGGCACCCTGTCCGAGACTCTTCTGGAAAGCGAGCTTTTTGGCCACGTCCGGGGCGCTTTCACCGGGGCCATTCGAGACAAAAAGGGGAAATTCGAAGAAGCCCATGGGGGCACGATTTTTCTCGATGATGTCAACTCCGCCTCCCCCAACCTCCAGGTTAAGTTGTTGCGCGTTCTCCAGGAGAAAATCATCGAACGGGTGGGAGGCAACGCTACCATCCACACTGACGTCCGCATCATTACCGCCACCAACACTCCCCTCAGGGAGGAGGTTGCCAAGCAGCAGTTCCGTGAGGATCTTTATTACCGGATCAATGTGGTAACTTTGAATATTCCGCCGTTAAGAGAGCGCCTTACAGATGTCGGCCCCCTGGTGGATCATTTCATCAAGACCTTCAACCAGATTCATAAGAGAAAAATTCGGGGTATTTCAAAAACCGCATTGCAGACTTTACTCAGGCATGCCTGGCCTGGAAATGTTAGGGAGTTGGAAAATGTCATTGAACAGTCGGTGATTTTATGCGGCGGCGACTACATTGTGCCGGATGCCCTCCCCTCTTACCTCTGTGAGGCCAAAGCCCTTGCCCCTTCTAAAGACTTGACCCTGGACGAGGCCCTGGCCTATGCGGAAAAGCACATTCTTCTTGAAACGCTGGAGCGTTTCAAATGGAACCGCAAGATGTGCGCCGAAGCCCTGAGCATCAGCCGCACCACGCTTTTTAATAAAATGCGCCGCTTTGAGCTGTTCGAATCCCGCCGTTCCTCAACCGCGCGCAAAAATTCTGCCAAGCCTGCTTCCTCGCTTCTCCCTTCATAATACGCTCTGGTGTTTTCTCCAGGAGACCCTCATGCCTTACGACCATGAAACTCTGGCCCGCTGGGACCGGAAACATCTCTGGCACCCCTTCACCCAGATGCAGGGCTTTGTCAAAGAGGAGCTGCTCATCATCGACCGGGGGGGCGGCTCTTACCTCTATGACTTGCAGGGCCGGCGCTATCTGGACGGGGTCTCCTCCCTGTGGTGCAATATCCACGGCCACGGTCGGGTGGAATTGGACCGGGCCCTGGCGGTCCAGGCGGAAAAGATGGCCCACAGCACTCTCCTGGGGCTGGCCCACCCCCCGGCCATTATCCTGGCCCGGCGACTGGCGGAGCTTGCCCCACGGGGACTTACCAGGGTCTTTTTTTCTGACAATGGCTCCACCGCGGTGGAAGCCGCCCTGAAAATGGCCTACCAGTACTGGCACCTCAAGGGACGCCCGGAAAAGGGGCGTTTCCTGAAGCTCAAGGAGGCCTACCACGGCGACACTTTGGGGGCAGTGTCAGTGGGGGGGATCGACCTTTTCCACGAGACCTACCGGGCCCTTCTGTTTGACACCCTTAGCGCGCCGGCCCCCTACTGTTACCGCTGTCCCCATCGGGAGGATTGTGGTGAGCAGTGCCTGGCCGAGTTGGTCCGCATGGTGGAGGAACATCACGGGGAGTTGGCCGCGGTGATCCTGGAGCCGGTGATGCAGGGAGCCGCGGGCATGATCCCCCAACCTCCGGGATACCTGGCCAAGGTCCGGGAGATTACCCGCAAATATGACGTGCTCATGATCTGCGACGAAGTGGCCGTGGGTTTTGGCCGCACCGGCAAAATGTTTGCCTGTGAGCATGAAGGGGTGACGCCGGACCTTTTGTGCCTGGCCAAGGGCATCACCGGTGGCTATTTGCCCCTAGCCGCCACCCTGGCCACCGATGAGATCTATCAGGCCTTTTTGGGGGAGTTCCACGAGTTCAAGACCTTTTTCCACGGCCACACCTTCACCGGCAACCCCCTGGCCGCGGCGGTGGCCGTGGCCAGCCTGGATATTTTTGCAAAGGACCGGGTTTTGGAAAATCTGGCCCCCAAGATCAAGCTCCTGGAGGAGCGCCTGGGGGAGATGAAGGCTCATCCCCACGTGGGGGATATGCGCCAGCGGGGTTTTATGGCGGGCCTTGAACTGGTGGCGGACAAGGAGAGCAAAGAACCCTTTCCCGTGGCCCGGCGCACCGGCCACCGGGTGATCCTGGAGGCCCGCAAACTCGGAGCCATACTTCGACCCCTGGGGGACGTCCTTATCCTCATGCCCCCTCTGTCCATCACCGCAGAAGAACTGGAATTCCTCTGCCGGATTGCCTTTGAAGCCATCCACCGGGGAACGGCTGATTAACCGGGGTGGGAACGCAGGCCCGCACCTCCCATTCGTCCCAAAGCAGTCGCCCATGAGCCGTCGGCTCTCTCAAAATCGTGAAATGCTTGGTAGGGCGGGCGTCCCCGCCCGCCATCTTTAGGGCGCGTCTCACGCGCCAAAATTAGTGCGTAAGACGCACCCTACACTCGAAAATAAGATATCGAAACTCGAAACTTTTCAAGACCGCGCTTAAAAAAATCAGACTTTAGAGAGCAACTTCTTATCAACTATTCTTAATTTTTCCCTGTAACCCGCCCAAACCCCCAGGAAAAGGATTGTTTAAAGATGGCGTGGCCCCCCACCCGGACCCCGTGAAACATGGTCTCGGCCATGTAGGTTGAACCCAGGAGTCGGGCCACGTCGATCATCAACTCCGCGTCAGCCACCAGCCGTTCAACTTCATCTCCAGGGGTCCCGGCCCAGTATTTTAAATCATGGATGAAACAAGCCAGATAGAGGCTCACCCCCTGCCAGGAGTCGAACCACAGGGAGCAGCCGTCGCTCTTGAATGGCCTGGTCGGCGGGTCCTTCTCAATCTTTTCCCATAATTCCTTAAAACCGTAATGCTCGCAGATTTCCTTGATTTTGGGCAGGGGCACTTCTTCCCCTTTTTTGGGAAAATCCATGGGGTTTTCCGTTGCATGTGTTGCTGGGGTTTGATTGCCTGCTGCATTTCCTCTTTGAGGAAAGAAATGTAGGGCGGGCACTACCCACCAGACGTTTGGATTTTATTTCTCCATATTGTTGATACTTTTCCTTTAATAGATTTCATTATAATACTTTGTTAAAATTGTTTCGACCTCTCCGGGATTCCGCAGAACCATTGTACACATACTCACCGTGTCCGCGCCCAGATCCAGGTAGCGCTGCACATCATCAATGCCAGTGACGCCGCAGCCCATGATGATGGGCAGGCGCACCCGGGGGCGGAGGCCCTGGTTATATGCGTAGGCCTGGGGAAAGGCCGGGCCGCCGGAGACGCCGCCGCCGCCCACCGCAGCCAGGGGAGAAGGAGGGAAGCGGCTCGGCGGGAAGACCAACTCATAGGGAATGGTATTAATGGCGTGCAGGGCCCCCGCCCCTGCCCTCTCCAACTCCTGGGCGAACTCATAAGGGTGCCGGATACTGATTTTGGCAATGAGAAAGAGCCCGGGGTGCACGGCCTTAAGCGACCGGACCAGGCTTAGACCGTCGGCCAAATTGCAGGCCAGGTCCTCCGGCACGTTGGGGCAGGAAAAATTAAGTTCCAGGGCCCAAAAATCCGCGCCCAGATGCTGCCGGTAAAGGGCCAGGGCCTCCAGGGTCTCCTGCACCGTGATTTCCGAACCCTTGCTGAACTCCGGCCAGAAATTCGGGATGACCTGGAAGCCCCCTCGGCAGGCGGCGGCGATCCCCGGGGCCACGACTGCCAGGCCGCCATTGGTGAGGCCGTAGGCGTTTAGCATGCCGCCCCGGGGCAGCCGCTGAATATACTTCCAGGTGAGGGGGTTGGCAGTTATAAAATTTCCCCGCCGGGGGAAGCGGGTGGCGGATTTGGTGAGCACCGTAGTCCTGGTTTCCCGGACTACCCGCAAAAGGCGACGGTAAGCCGGCCACAGGGTATAAGGAAAAATCCCCCGCCCGTCCGGTCCCAGCGCGGTGGAAAGGACAATAGTGGAAATGCGCTTGTTGCCGATAGTGATCATCCTGCTTTTTCTTCCACAGGCTGGAAGCCTGTGCTCCCGATTTGCGGGTGGTGGCGCGGTCATCCTGCCCGTGCCCGAACGGGCTGGAAGCCCGTTCTACCG